>JASFUE010000001.1:0-39780 GCA_050050435.1 Burkholderiales bacterium
ACTCGGCGTCGCTGTTGAGCCGCCTGGACATGCTCGGGAAATCCAATCTGGCTTCGCTGGATTGATCGCGGCGAGCTTACCGAGCATCACCAAGAATAAAAAACGGGAGCATGCACCTGCTCCCGCCTCCGAAAAAACGACGCCCGTGGTGCGGCACACCGCTGCAGTCAGATATTCGGGCGGCCTTTGCTCACGCCGAAAATGAGGAACCGCAGCCGCAGGTTGAACTCGCATTGGGGTTCTTGATGACAAACTGCGCGCCTTCGATACCCTCCTGATAGTCGATCTCCGCACCGACGAGATACTGATAACTCATCGCGTCAATCAACAAGGTCACACCGTTTTTTTCCATGGTGGCATCGTCATCGTTGATTTCCTCGTCGAACGTGAATCCATACTGAAAGCCCGAGCAGCCACCACCGGTTACGAACACGCGCAGCTTGAGCTCATCATTGCCCTCTTCCTCGATGAGTTCCCTGACTTTCTGCGCAGCACTGTCGCTAAAAACAAGCGGTGCGGGCATCTCTGTGACTGTATTCATTACTTACTCCTGCTGGCTATTCAGCATTTCTATCGCGCATGACGCGAAATTGCAATCCTGTTTACTCTTGTGCCGTCAACGGCACGACTTTCTTTCCCTTGCCTTCGTCGTCCTGGTGAACCAGACGGCCCTGCACCACTGCGCCCAGCTGGATTTCCAGCGTCCGATAGTGCACATCTCCTGTGACATTCGATTTGGGCTGTAGTTCGACATACTCGGCGCCAAACACGGGTCCAATGACGGTGCCATTAATAACCGCATGCGAGACGCGGATTTCACCCTCGATCTGCGCTTTCTCGCTCAGCACCAGGGTACTTGGTTGGTCATCGGCGGTAAGCACGCTGCCGCGAACCCGTCCGTCCACCCGCAGCCCGCCGGAAAAGGCGATGTTTCCTTCGACGACTGTGCCGGCTCCAACCAGGCTATCAATTCGGTTCTGTGGTTTGGTGGGTTTGTTTCTGAACATCGTTCCTCCAGGTCATGAAAGGGTAGTAGCTTGCGTGGACACTGGCGTCGGATCGCCGTCTTTCATGACGCGAACCTGGACGCCCCGAACAATCGCTTCCGGCTGCAAGGTAAATGTGCCTTCGACGCGCTGGTAGAACTTGAAACGCAAATTATACGCCTGCTCATCATCTCCCTCCGCGGGAAATGTCTTCACACCAGGCTCGCCATCTGCGACATAGTCGACGATCAACTGCAGTCGACCCCTGAATTCCCTGACTCTCTGCTTCGATTGCACGATCAACAAACGGTAGCGATATTCGCCGGGCAGCGCGTCGCGCTCGACCCGGAAGCGGTTGACCGTGACCCCGCCAGGATCCGCCCCCGAGGCCATCAAGGTCTGGAAAAAAGCGAGATCTTCCTTCAGCAGCGCATTTTCCTCGGACAAGCCTCGAATCTGACCGGTCAGATTACCCTGCGCGGAAAGCTCGATCTGCAACTGTCGTTCCATTGCCACGATTTGCCGGCGCAGTCCGGCATTCTCCTCTTGCAACTGGCCATTCAGTTCCTGCAACCGCGATTTCGTCCCTTCGGCTTCGCTGGCGTCGAAGCCGGCATAGCGCCGCCCGAGATCGTAGGCGGTCCACGCCGCAATCATCGCAACCATCAAGAACGCGACCAGCGTCAGCCAGCGCCAGTACCACGGCACGTGCGAGTGCACCGCCACACGTGGAGCCGCAATGCCGAAGCGCCTACGCAGTTTTTTGAGCCTCAGTTTCTTCATCTTGCTCAGGGCACTAGCGCGACATGATCGAGCCCGGCGGTCTCATCAAGGCCAAACATCAGATTCATGTTCTGTACGGCTTGCCCGGACGCGCCCTTCACCAGGTTATCAATGATTGCCAGGACCACGACCGTGTCACCTTGATCCGGTCGATGCACCGCAATCCGGCAGGTATTGGCGCCGCGCACGCTGCGCGTATCCGGATGGCTGCCAGCTGGCATGACATCGACAAACGGCTCATCCTTGAAGCGTTCTTCAAACAGCGCCTGCACGTCCACGTCTGTTGTCAACCGCGCGTAAAGCGTGGCGTGGATACCGCGAATTGCCGGTGTCAGATGGGGCACGAAAATCAATCCGATCGGTCCCCCGTTCGCCTGCTCCAGCCCCTGAATCATTTCCGGATGGTGGCGATGCCCCGCAACACCGTAGGCCCGGAAGCTGTCGGATACCTCTGAAAACATGATTCCCAGATCGGCTTTTCTGCCGGCCCCACTGACACCGGACTTAGCATCCGCAACAAGGTGTGAGGGATCCACGACCCCGGCCTCGAGCAAGGGCAAGAACCCGAGCTGTACCGCAGTTGCGTAACACCCCGGGTTACCGACAACCCGGGCAGACTTGATCTGGTTGCGGTACAGCTCCGGCAATCCGTAGACCGCCTCTGCCAGCAACGTGCTGGCAGTATGTTCCAGGTGATACCATTTATCCCACTGATCCAGATCCTGCAGTCGGAAATCTGCCGCCAAATCAATGATCTTTACGCCCTGCTCGACCAACACCGGGGCATGACTCATGGCCACACCATGGGGTGTCGCAAAGAAGACAACGTCGCACGCATTGAGGGGCGCGTCTTCGGGATCAGAAAAAACGAGATCGACCTTGCCGCGCAAACTGGGGAACATGGTCGCAACAGGTATACCGGCCTCGCTCCGGGACGTAATCGTCTGAAGCGTTACCCCCGGATGCATCGACAGCAGCCGGAGTAATTCAACTCCAGTATAGCCAGTACCCCCCACAATCCCTGCTTTTACCATTTTATGCAATATGTTACACGCGAATTCAACGATAATACCTTAAGTCTCATGGTAGATCAGCCCACAAAACAAAAAAGCCGCCCGGAGGCGGCTTTCATGAAAACGCAAAACAATCAGCGTTTCGAGTACTGGGGACGCCGCCGCGCCTTGTGCAAGCCAACTTTCTTTCGTTCGACTTCACGGGCATCACGCGTGATCAGCCCGGCTTTACGCAGTGCCGGCTTGAGCGAAGCATCGTAGTCGACCAGCGCTCTGGCGATGCCATGACGCACGGCACCTGCCTGCCCGGACTCGCCCCCTCCATTCACATTCACATGAATATCGAAGTTGTTCAGGGTCTCGGTCAATTCCAGCGGCTGCCTGACGAGCATCCGACCGGTTTCCCGTGAAAAGAATTCGTCTACGGGCTTGTCGTTAACGACAATTGCTCCACTGCCCGGCTTGATGTAAACGCGCGCCACGGCAGACTTGCGCCGGCCGGTACCATAATTCGCTTGTGATCCTGCAGCCATGTTGTTCCCTGTCTCAGACGTTCAGTGCTTGCGGTTGCTGCGCCGCGTGCGGATGTTCGGAGTCGGCGTAAACCTTGAGCTTCTTGAGCATCGCGTAACCCAAAGGCCCCTTCGGCAGCATGCCTTTGACCGCCAGTTCCAGCGCCCGGGTCGGAAAGCGTTCCTGCATTTTGCGGAAATTTGTCTCATAAAGCCCGCCCGGATACCCACTATGGCGATAATACATCTTGTCTTGCGCCTTGTTTCCGGTCACACGGATTTTTCCGGCGTTGACCACAACAATGTAATCACCGGTATCGACATGGGGCGTATAAACGGCTTTGTGTTTCCCGCGCAATCGCCTGGCGATTTCAACAGACAGACGCCCGAGGACCTTGTCGGTCGCGTCGATCAGGAACCAGTCGCGGTGCACGTCGCTTGCTTTGGCTGTATAGGTTTTCATAGTGACGGCTTCCGGCAGGAGCGTCCAAATGCGAAAGGCGCGAATTCTAATCGTCAGGCACAGCCGTTGTCAAACTCTTAAAGGGGCGACAACGCCTAGATTTAATTGGCGTTTTGCGTCCCCTGTAGGCCAAGTCCAGCCACCGGTGGGAGCAATCAACCCGAGCAATTACTTCTAACCGGGCCGATAATACGGAATAATCCGTGCTTGTGGCAGCGCCTGCCCCACTATTTTTTCATGTAGTCAGCACCTTAAATCAAATCGCCTCAACTCAGGCCCGAGTCGCAATGCGCAAATTCTGGTTGGTATTTTCTCAGGCCGTGACGATCTGCCTCGCGGTCCTATTCGTAGTGACGACGCTGCGCCCTGATCTGCTCAGCCTGGCCCCGCGATCAACTGGTGGCGAAGTTGTCACCATCCGCGAAGCTAGCGACGATCAGCAGCAAAAACAGATCGTGCTCGGCAGCCTCAAGACGGCCGCCCAAAAGGCGATGCCGGCAGTGGTCAACGTCTACACCACCAAGCAAACCAAGCTGCCGCGCCACCCGTTCATGGATGATCCGCTGTTTCGCCGTTTCTTTGGCGATCAGTTTGACAGCGAGAGCCGCCAATCCGCCAGCCTCGGATCCGGTGTCATCGTCGGCCGCGAGGGCTTCGTATTGACCAACAATCACGTGATCGAGACCGCCGACGAGATTGAAGTGGCCTTTGCCGGGGGCAGGAAAGCAACCGCAGAGGTTGTCGGCACCGACCCGGAGACTGACCTCGCAGTACTCAGAGTAGACACGGCCGATTTGCCTGCGATTGCGTTTGGCAATCCCAACTCGCTGAGTATTGGCGACTTTGTCCTCGCCATTGGCAATCCTTTTGGCGTCGGCCAGACCGTCACGATGGGCATTGTGAGCGCCAAAGGCCGCAGCCGTCTGGGAATCAGCACGTTCGAAGACTTTATCCAGACCGACGCGGCAATCAATCCCGGAAACTCGGGGGGTGCTCTGGTCGATGCGGACGGCAATCTGGTCGGCATCAATAGCGCAATCTATTCACGCACTGGTGGATCGCTCGGTATCGGCTTCGCCATCCCCTCGGATCTGGCGCGCCATGTCATGGAAGAGATTATCGAGCACGGCTCCGTCACCCGCGGCTGGATCGGAGTCGAAGTCCAGGATATTTCGCCCGAACTGGCTGAATCATTCCGCTTGCCGACGACCAATGGCACACTCATCGCCAGCGTTCAGCCCGGCGGTCCCGCCGAGCGCGCCGGAATCCGTCGTGGCGATATCCTGGTCGCAGTGGAATCCAAGGGATTTACCGACTCCACGGAAATGCTGAATCTGATCGCCGCACTGAAGCCCGGTGACAAGGCAACGCTCAAGATATTGCGCGACCGCCAGGAGAAGCTGGTTCAGATTCAGGTTGGCACCAGGCCTCGCCCGATTCACAGCAAGAGCCTGGAATAACCAGCAGTCAAGCCCCGGACGGAGCATAAGAACAAGCCCGGACTGACAGGCCCATTGCGGGTCGATCAGGCCGTGCGCTCGCCCTGCGCGCCTAGCTCGGCGGTGAATCGGACTGGGGCTGCTCGTCGTCTGACGGCGCGCCCACCCATGCGGCGACGATCAAACCGGTCTCGTAGAGAAGCCAGAGCGGAAATGCCAGCAGTAGTTGGGAGACCACGTCGGGCGGTGTGAAAATCGCCGCCAGGACAAAAGCGCCAACGATGACGTAAGGCCGGGCCTGCTTGAGCTTTTCAAGGCTCACGATGCCCATTCGCACCAGAATAACGACCGCAATCGGCGTTTCGAAAGCGACCCCGAAGGCCAGAAACAGCGTCAAAACAAAGTCGAAATATTTCTGGATGTCGGTCATCACCGCGACGCCAGTCGGTGCAAATGTGGTGATGAAGTGGAATACCACTGGAAAAACGATAAAGTAGGCAAACGCCATACCCACCAGGAAAAGCAGCGTGCTGGTAGCGATCAAGGGTAGCACCAGCTTCTTTTCGTGTAGGTACAAACCCGGCGCGACGAACGCCCAAGCCTGGTAGAGAACGTAAGGCAAGGCGATGATCAGCGCCGCGAACATGGTCACTTTCACCGGAACGAAGAACGGCGCCGCGACTTCAACCGCAATCATCTGGGTACCCGCCGGCATTTCCGCGAGCAATGGCGCGGCCAGCAGGGTATAGATATCCCTCGCCCAGTAAAAAAGCACCCCGAATATGACCAGCAGCACGAGTACCGCCCGCAACAGGCGGTCACGCAACTCGATCAGGTGCGACATGAAGGAATCAGTTTCTTCGCTCATGCCTGTTAATCCTGATCAACGCGTATTCATTGCGTGGAGAGAGTTTCGATTGCGTAGAGGAAACGGCGCCCGCTGTCATTCCCGGCCCCGGCATCACGTCTGCTTGTCGCCTGAACCGGACTTCGTCGAGTCCGGATTCGGCTCCGCCCGAGCTGTCTCAGGCATTTCCGGAGCCGCAGCCTCGCCGTCGCCGTTTTCCTGCGAGCCCTCATCGGCTTGCTTGTCCGCCTTTTCAGGCGAATCAACCGACTCCATCAGGTTTATACCGGTGGCCGGCTTGACGGCATCTTCCAGGTTCTTGCGGGTTTCGGCCTCGGCCGGCTTGACGGCATCTTCCAGGTTCTTGCGGGTTTCGGCCTCGGCCTGCTTGACCTCGTCCTCGACATAATTGACCTGCTTGGAAACGCTTTTCTCGATTTCCTCGGCCGCATCTTTCATCGTGGACTGCAGTTGCCTAAGCTCGTCCAGCTCGACTTCTCGATTGATGTCAGCCTTGATATCGCTGACATAGCGCTGCATGCGACCGATCAGGTGACCCAGAGTACGCGCCACCCGCGGCAGTCGCTCTGGACCGATCACGATCAGGCCGACGACGGCGATGATCATCAATTCGGAAATACCGAAATTAAACATCAGTGATACCGCCCGGCCGCTGGAAGAATCAGCCCTTGGACTCTTCCTTTACCTCGCCCTCGATGGTCTCGCCCTTCGCAGCGTCCGCCTGAATCTTTGCCGTGGTGGTCTCTTCTTCCTGGTCTTCCGGCTTGACTCCTTCCTTAAAACCTTTCACCGCCTTGCCAAGGTCGGACCCGAGATTACCGAGTTTCTTGGTGCCAAAAATAAGTACTACGACCACCAAGACAATCAACCAGTGCCAAATACTGAATGTTCCCATTTGCTTCGCCCCTGAAAATTCGCTTACTTCGACTTCTGGATCATTCCCGCCAACGGTTTGTCGCCGCCGAGAATATGAACGTGGAGATGATAGACATCCTGGCGCCCTACCCGGCCGGTATTTACAACCGTCCGAAACCCGTCTGTCGATCCCTGTTCTTTTGCCAACCGGCCTGCCATCAGCATGATACGCCCCAGTACGTCCCGGTCCCCGTCCTGCACATCAGCAAGTGACGCGATGTGCTTTTTCGGGATGATCATGAAATGCACCGGTGCAGCCGGATTAATATCATGAAAAGCAAATATCTCATCGTCCTCATAGACCTTGCTACTGGGGATCTCGCCCCGAACGATCTTGCAAAAAATACAGTCCCGCTCACTCATACTTGCCTGTCCTGGAAGCGCCTGCGTCACCACCCTCAGGCACGAGGAAGAATCTATCCCGCTGTGTGCCGGCTTTTCTTTTCGTCAATGCCCGACACACCTTCCCGGCGACACAGTTCGTCAAGAACCTCGTTCGGGCTGATTCCGTAATAGGAAAGCACCACCAAACAGTGAAACCACAAGTCCGCAGTTTCACGCACAAGATGCAGTTTATCACCGTCTTTCGCGGCCAGTAGCACCTCGGCAGACTCTTCAGCCACCTTCTTGAGGATGGCATCCTGCCCTTTGCCAAACAGGCTCGCGACATAGGAACTGTCCGGATCAGAGCCCCGGCGCGCCTCAATGACTTCCGCGAGCCTTTGCAGGATTGCTGTAGTGGTCATGACTTTCCATAAATGCGTTTGGGGTCTTCCAGCACCGGTTGAATGATGACCCAGTTCCCCGCTTCCAGTTTCCTGAAAAAACAACTCTCGCGGCCAGTATGGCACGCAATACCGCCAGTCTGCTCGACTTTGAGCAAAATCACGTCACCATCACAGTCGAGCAGTATTTCCTTGACACTCTGGGTGTGACCTGATTCCTCGCCCTTGCGCCAGAGCCTGGAGCGCGAGCGCGACCAGTACACTGCTCGCGACGTCTGCACCGTTTCCATCAGTGCCTCGTGGTTCATCCACGCTACCATCAGCACATGGCCACTGACGGCATCCTGCGCGATCGCTGGCACCAGACCGTTGTCGTTCCACTGGACCTGTTCAAGCCAGTCTGAGCTCATGTCCGCACCTCGAGTCCAGCGGCGGCAAGGCGTCTCTTGACGTCGGCAACCGTGAGTTCGCCATAGTGAAAAACACTGGCCGCCAGAAGTGCATCCGCGCCACCTTCAGTCACCCCGTCTATGAAGTCCTCAACGCTTCCGACTCCACCACTGGCGATGATCGGCACATCCAATGCATCCGAGAAAGCCCTGGTGAGTTCCAGGTCGAAGCCCGCCTTGGTCCCGTCCCGATCCATGCTGGTCAGCAATATTTCGCCTGCGCCAGCTTGCTGCATGCGCTTACCCCACTCAACCGCATCGATACCGGTCGGTTTGCGCCCGCCATGGGTATAGACCTCCCAGCGCAACGGCGAAGAACCGGCAACCCGCCTTGCATCCACTGCCACGACGATACATTGGGAACCAAAACGCGCCGCCGCCTCCTCGACGAATTTCGGATTCACGACCGCAGCCGTGTTGATGCTGACCTTGTCTGCCCCGGCATTGAGCAGGCTGCGCACGTCGTCCACTGTTCGTACGCCACCACCGACGGTCAGCGGAATAAATACCTGGGCCGCGACTTCCTCGATGACGTGCACGATGAGTCCTCGTTCATCACTGCTCGCAGTGATATCGAGAAAGCACAGTTCATCGGCCCCTTGCTCGTCGTAACGTCTGGCAATTTCGACCGGATCCCCCGCATCGCGCAAGTCGACGAAATTGACGCCCTTGACGACCCGCCCGCCGGTGACGTCGAGGCATGGAATCACGCGTTTGGAAAGTCCCATGGTTTTCAGGTGCGGGCGCCGCGATCAAGACGCACCGTCCGACCCGCTTTCTCCGTCCCCGGCCTGCTGTCCCAACTTCTCAACCAGTTTCTGCGCAGCTGAAAAATCGAGCTTGCCTTCATAGATGGCCCGGCCCGTAATGGCACCCATTACACCCTCGTCCTCGACACCGCACAGCTTTTCGATGTCCGTCAGCGAGTTGATGCCACCACTGGCGATCACCGGAACTGTCAAGGCGCGCGCCAGATCGACGGTCGCGCCAATATTCACACCGGTAAGCATGCCATCACGGCCGATGTCGGTGTAAATCACCGCTTCGATGCCGTAGTCCTGAAATTTCTGCGCCAGGTCAATAACGTCGTGCCCGGTCATTTTTGACCAACCCTCTACCGCAACCTTGCCGTCCCTTGCGTCAAGCGCAACGATGACGTGCCCCGGGAAAGCGAGACAGGCATCCTGAAGAAAACCCGGCGTCTTGACCGCAGCCGTGCCGACCACGATATAGGAGACGCCGTCGTCGATATAACGTTCGATAGTATCGAGATCGCGAATACCGCCACCAAGTTGGACAGGAATATCGTCCCCAGCAGCGGCGACCACGGCCTTGATGGCCTCCTCGTTTTTTGGCTTGCCGGCAAAAGCGCCATTAAGGTCGACAAGGTGCAGACGCTGCGCGCCCTGATCTACCCAGTGACGCGCCATTGCACCCGGGTCTTCGGAAAAAACGGTCGCATCGTTCATGTCGCCTTGTTTCAGGCGAACGCACTGCCCATCCTTCAGATCGATAGCAGGAATAATTAACATGATCGAAAATTCTGTTTACACACTATTACAAGGTAAGGTCGGTCGCCCAAACACAACGAAACAGCCGCAAGTTCCTGGCACAGGTCGGAGTCAAACGTCAGCCGTTCCGATCGCCTCATCTTTTAACCTGTCCGCCGCCACGTCCCACTTGATGAAATTGGACAACAGCTTGAGCCCTGCGGCCTGACTCTTCTCCGGGTGAAATTGCACAGCAAAAATGTTATTGCGCGCCACCGCACTCGTAAAGGCGAAGGGGTAGCATGTTGTCCCCACCACCAGTTCCGGGTCCGATACTTCGACATAGTAACTGTGCACGAAATAAAAACGGCTGCCGTCTTCGATGCCCTGCCACATGGCATGCGCGCGATTCTGGTAGACCTGGTTCCAACCCATGTGTGGGACCTTTAGCTTGTTTCCGGCCTCATCAAGCATTCGTTCTCCCGGAAAACGCGCCACATTTCCGGGCAGCAGCCCGAGTCCTTCGACATCGCCTTCTTCGCTGTGTTCGAACAGCATTTGCAGACCAATACACAGCCCCAGGAAAGGTTTGTGTTCCGACGCGGCAATGATCGCATCGCGTAATCCGCGCGCCTCGAGCTCACGGATGCAATCGGGCATGGCACCCTGCCCCGGAAACACGATCCTGTCTGCGGCATGGATATCCTCCGGATTGTCGGTGACCATCACCTCGCACTCCGGCGCGACATGCTCGAGCGCCTTCGCGACGGAGCGAAGGTTGCCCATGCCATAGTCGACTACAGCAATCTTGGACATAAGCAAAACGCGGATCTAGAGGCTGCCCTTGGTCGATGGCAGGGCCTGGCTCGCACGCGGATCGAGTTCCGACGCCGCACGCAATGCTCGGCCAAATGCCTTGAAAATGGTTTCGGCTTGATGATGCGCGTTTTCCCCGGTCAGGTTGGCCAGGTGCAAGGTGACCTGTGCATGATTGACAAACCCCTGAAAGAACTCCCGGATCAGATCGACGTCGAATTCTCCGATCAATCCCCGAACATACTCGACGCGATATTCCAGTCCGGGCCGACCGGACAAATCCATGACGGCACGTGATAGCGCCTCGTCGAGAGGAACAAAAGCGTGCCCGTATCTGCGAACACCTCTCTTGTCGCCAATAGCCTTGAAGAATGCCTGCCCCAGGGTGATCCCGACGTCTTCCACCGTATGGTGTGCGTCGATGTGCAAATCGCCTTTGGCTTCGACAACCAGGTCGACCAAACCGTGTCGTGCCACCTGGTCCAGCATGTGATCAAAAAATCCGATCCCGGTCGACAGTGAGGACTGTCCGGTTCCGTCGAGATCGAGCTCGACCCTGATTTGCGTCTCCAGGGTATTACGGGTGACTTGAGCCTTGCGCATTGCCAATGGTTCTCTCAGCAGATTGCAATCGTAACCCAAATTAACGCTTCCGGCGCCCCGGACTTCAACAACTTGCCCGGCCATGCCGGATTCTCTCCGGCGGTCTTGATCAGGAAGCCGGTCATTCGAGCGCCTGGCGCGCGGCCGCGAGCAAGGCATCGCATTGCGGCTCGGTGCCGACGCTGATCCGCAACCACGGCGCAATGCGTGGCGGCTTGCGGAAGTGGCGGACCAGTACGCCTTTCTCGCGAAGGCTGGCCGACAGCTCGGACGCTTCCCGGGCGGGATGGCGCGCCAATACGAAATTTGCGGCCGAAGGCAGCACTTCGAAACCCAGATTTCCCAGCTCCGAGATCAGGCGGCTCCGGCTCTCCACGATCATCCGGCACCTGGATTCGGTGTATGCGACGTCCTCGATGGCGGCGATCGCCGCTTTTTGGGCAAGACGATCCAGCGGGTAGGAATTGAAGCTGTCCTTGACCCGGTCCAGACCAGCGATCAGCTCCTCATGGCCAATTGCGTAACCAATGCGCAGGCCTGCCAGCGCATGCGACTTCGACAAGGTGCGGGTCACCAGCAAATTCGGGTAATCATGCACCAGCGGCACCGCCGATTCACAGCCAAACGCAACGTACGCTTCATCGACGACAACGACCGAGTCCGTGTTCGCTTCCAGCAAACGCCGGATGTTCGAGACATCGAGCGCCAGCCCCGTTGGCGCATTGGGATTGGGAAATATGATGCCGCCGTTCTCCTGCAAATAGTCGTCAATGTCGATTTCAAATCGCGATTTGAGCGGGATTTCCCGGTAGGGCGCGCTGAACAAATGGCAATACACCGGGTAAAAGCTGTAAGTCACATCAGGAAACAATACCGGCGCCTGGTGCGTGAGCAAGGCACGGAACGTGTGCGCGAGCACTTCGTCCGAACCATTCCCGACGAACACGTTTGCCTGGCTGACTCCGGATTGTTTCGCGATCGCGGCTCGCAACCCGGCGCTGACTGGATCGGGATAAAGCCGCAACGAGTCGTTGATATTGCTGCGCAAGACCTCGAGCGCACGCGGGCTCGGGCCGTAGGGATTTTCGTTGGTGTTGAGTTTCACGACATCAGCGCGCTCGGTCTGCTCCCCCGGTACATACGGGGTCAGGCCATGAACCACATCGCTCCAGAAACGGCTCATCGTGAAATGCGCAAGCGCGCAGATTGCGCGTGGGCATCCAGCCCTTCGCCATCAGCGAGCTCGGCGGCGATTGCCCCCAGGCTGGCCGCGCCCTCGCGAGAGACCGAAATCAAACTGGTGCGCTTCTGAAAATCGTAGACGCCCAGGGGTGAAGAGAAGCGCGCCGTGCGCGCTGTCGGCAGCACATGGTTCGGCCCGGCGCAGTAATCGCCCAGCGCTTCCGATGCGTAGCGGCCAAGAAATATTGCACCCGCGTGCCGTATGCGATCGAGCAGGGCATCAGGGTCAGCCACGGACAATTCCAGATGCTCCGGAGCAATCCGGTTTGCTACCTCGCATGCCTCGTCAAGACCGGTGACGTGGATCAGTGCACCACGGTCGGCAAGAGACCTGGCAATCACCTCGCGGCGTGGCATTTGCGCAAGCTGGCGTTCGATGCTCGCCGCCACGCGGTCGAGGAAATCGGCGCCCGGGCTCAGCAGTATCGACTGCGCCATTTCATCGTGCTCGGCCTGAGAAAACATATCCATCGCTATCCAGTCCGGGTCGGTTTCACCGTCACAAATGACCAGGATTTCCGATGGCCCCGCGACCATGTCGATGCCGACCACACCGAACACCCGCCGTTTGGCCGCTGCGACATATGCGTTTCCAGGGCCAACGATCTTGTCGACCTGCGGAATGCTCTCGGTGCCGTACGCAAGCGCGGCGATGGCCTGGGCTCCGCCGACCGTGATCACGCGTTCCACGCCGGCAATATGCGCTGCCGCCAATACCAGATCGTTGCGTTGTCCCGCGGGCGTGGGAACCACCATGATGACCTCGGCGACGCCGGCAACCTTGGCCGGGATCGTGTTCATCAGCACCGTAGACGGATACGCCGCCTTGCCGCCCGGCACATAGACGCCAACGCGATCCAGCGCCGTGATTTTCTGCCCCAGCCGGGTGCCGTCGGCTTCGACGAAATCCCACGACTCGGCTCGTTGTTTTTCGTGGTAGGCGCGGATGCGCGAAGCAGCCACTTCAAGCGCGTTGCGTTGTGCTTCCGGTAATCCGGCAAATGCCACCTGCAACGCCTGAGCCGGCAGGATCAAATCGCTGACACTGCCTGCTTCGAGCCTGTCGAAACGGCGGGTGTACTCGAGAAGCGCCTTGTCGCCGTCCTTGCGCACAGCGCGCAAAATCTCCGTTACTGCAGATTCGATGCCTTCGTCCTGGGATTCCTCGTAGGCCAGCAACGCGTCCAGGCGCTGCGCAAAATCGGGCTCGGCGCTCGACAATCTGTTGATCACACTCATCGCTTCGCTCCGGCCACGGCTTCGGAAAACGCTTCGAGCATCGGCTGCACCGCATGCCGTTTGAGTTTGAGCGCTGCCTGATTCACGATCAGGCGCGAACTGATCGGCATGATTTCCTCGACCGCGCGCAGATTGTTGGCCTTGAGCGTATTGCCACTGGAGACCAGGTCCACAATCGCTTCGGCCAGCCCCGCCAGGGGGGCCAGTTCCATCGAACCGTAGAGCTTGATCAGGTCGACGTGCACGCCTTTGGCGCCGAAGTGCCCGCGCGCAATTTTCACGTACTTGGTTGCGACCCTGAGCCGCGCGCCCTGGCGCACGGCTGATTCGTAGTCGAAATCTCCCGCAACGGCCACCATCATGCGACAGCGCGCAATATGCAGATCCAGCGGCTGATACAACCCGTCCCCACCATGCTCGAGCAGCACGTCCTTGCCCGCAATACCCATGTCAGCGGCGCCGTATTGCACATAGGTCGGCACATCTGAAGCACGCACGATGATGATTTTCACATCGGGGCGATTGGTGGTAATGACGAGCTTGCGGGATTTTTCCGGATCGTCTGCCGGTTCGATCCCCACAGAATTGAGAAGCGGCAACGTCTCGTCAAATATGCGCCCTTTTGACAGTGCCAGCGTGATAATGCCTGTATCTCCTACCAAAGCAGCGTTCCTGTTCCTCTATTCATTTACAAACATGATACCGGGCGGATATGCCCGCCAAACCGTTGCCGCCAGGGTAAACGCGCCCGGTTCAGATTGCCTCGCGCTAATCCTGAAAATGACCGGGCTCAGTTTGCCCGTTTGATGCGCGCACCCCACCCATAGCGCTTTTGGCTCCGGCCGCGGGCCAAATGACCCGCTTGACCTGCCGCGCACGTCAGCCTTCACCGAAAGCTCACTCAGTTGGCGCGCTTGATGCGCGCCCCCAACTGACCGAGCTTTTCCTCGATACATTCATAGCCGCGATCCAGGTGGTATATCCGGTCCACCAGGGTCTCGCCATCGGCAACCAGCCCTGCAATCACGAGGCTTGCCGATGCACGCAGATCAGTTGCCATTACCCGTGCGCCTTGTAACCGCTCGACACCCTGCACAACCGCGATGTTGCCTTCAACATCGATTTCGGCGCCCAGTCGCTTCAGTTCCTGTGCGTGCATGAACCGGTTCTCGAAAATCGTTTCAGTAATTACACCGGTACCATCCGCCACCGAATTGAGCGCCATCAACTGCGCCTGCATATCGGTCGGGAAAGCCGGGTAAGGCGCAGTACGCGCATTGACTGCCACCGGCTTCGTGCCGCTTTGTAGCGATATCCAGTCATCGCCGTGCTCGACAACGGCGCCCGCTTCGCGAAGCTTCGCAATGACCGCGCCAAGAATATCTGCACGCGCGCCGGCCAGCTTGACACTGCCGCCGGTCGCTGCGGCAGCAGCGAGAAACGTACCGGTTTCGATGCGGTCGGGCATCACCCGATGATCCGCACCGTGCAACCGGTCCACACCTTCGATCGTGATCACGTCGGTGCCGGCTCCACTCACGCGCGCACCCATGGCATTGAGACACAGAGCAAGATCGACCACTTCCGGCTCGAGCGCCGCATTCTCGATCACGGTGGTGCCGTCAGCCAGTGTTGCCGCCATCATCAGATTCTCGGTTCCGGTTACTGTAACCAGATCCATTTCGATCCGCGCACCACGCAAACGCGAGGCACGGGCGTTGATATAACCGCTGTCGATGCTGATCTCTGCCCCCAGCGCCTCCAGCCCCTTGATGTGCTGGTCAACGGGACGCTGACCGATTGCGCAACCGCCAGGCAACGATACGCTCGCTTCACCAAAGCGCGCCACCAGGGGGCCAAGCACCAATATGGACGCGCGCATTGTTTTGACCAGTTCGTAGGAAGCAACCCGCCGATCGAGCTGCGCGGCATTGATACTGACCCCGAGCTTCTCGTCCAGCGACACCTCCACGCCCATCTGGCCAAGCAACGTGAGCATGGTGGTCACGTCACGCAGGTGCGGCAGATTCTGGATCCGCAACGTTTCCGGCGACAGGATGCAGGCGCAAAGGATCGGCAGCGCCGCATTCTTGGCGCCCGAAACTCTCACTTCACCGGAGAGGGGGATGCCTCCCTGAATGACCAGTTTGTCCACGGCGGTATTTGCCGGCTAGTGTTCGGCCCACTGTTCTGGTGTGAGGGTACGCATCGAAAGCGCGTGTATTTCCTCTCGCATACGGTCGCCCAGCGCACGATAGACTATCTGGTGCTGCTGCACGCGATTCTTGTTGCGGAATTCAGGGCTGACGATCACGGCCTCGAAATGGTGGCCGTCACCCACCACCTCAACGTGATCGCAGGGGAGACTTTCCTTGATATACGACTTTACGGTCTCTGGGGTAAGCATCTTTTTGGTTGCAGACTGGCGTCATGCACGCAGTTTGTAGCCGCTTCTGATCAGCAGCAGAGTCGAGAATGATAAGGCCAAAAGGGCACCCCCCACAATCATCACGCTCGAAAACGGAGAAATATCGGACACGCCGAAGAAGCCAAAGCGAAAACCGTCGATCAGGTAGAAGAACGGGTTGAGTTTCGACACCTGCTGCCAGACTGGAGGCAAGGAGTGAATCGAATAGAACACGCCGGACAGGAAACTCAGCGGAATGATGATGAAGTTCTGAAATGCCGCTATCTGGTCAAACTTTTCAGCCCAGATGCCGGCAAGCATCCCCAGCGTCCCCAGCATCGCCGCGCCCAGCAACGCGAACGCGAACACCCACAGAGGCTGCGTCAGCGGAATCGATACAAACAAGGACGTCGCAGCCAGCACACCGGCACCCACCAGCAAACCACGTACGCACGAGGCCAGGACGTACGCCAGGTAAATTTCGACATGCGATAATGGGGGCAGCAGTACGAACACGATATTGCCGGTAATCTTGGACTGGGCAATGCTGGACGAAGAGTTTGCAAACGAATTTTGCAGCAGCGACATCATTGCCAGACCGGGAATCAGGAAGCTGGTGTATTTCACGTCCGGGTAGACCTGCACGCGCCCTTCGAGCACGTGCGAGAAAATCAGCAGATACAGCATTGCCGTGATGATCGGCGCCGCCACGGTTTGAAAACCAACCTTCCAGAAACGCAGATTCTCCTTGTAGAACAGGGTCAAAAAGCCCGACAAATTAATCTCCCCGCATGATCGACACAAACACTTCTTCAAGATCGGGCTGCGTCAGTTCCATTCCGGTGATTTCCTGATTGCATTTGCGAAGCTCGGACAACACCTCCTCTACCTGAGCACAATCCCTGAGCGTTAGTACCCACTCCCCGTTTCCCGGCCGTGCAGCCAGCAAGGGACGAAGCGAACCCGGAATTGAGTTGCCGCTCAATCGCAGCCGCATATTCAACCCGGACAGACGTTTGAGCAGCTTTTCGGTCGACTCCAGCACAACCAGTCGCCCCTGTTTGAGCATGCCGATGCGCGAGCAAAGCGATTCGGCCTCCTCGAGATAATGGGTTGTGAGGACGATGGTGTGCCCGTCTTCGTTGAGCTTGCGAATGAACTCCCACAAACCCTGGCGCAGATCGACGTCGACGCCGGCTGTGGGCTCATCGAGAATGATGACCGGCGGTTTGTGCACCAGCGCCTGCGCCACCAGCACCCGCCTTTTCATGCCGCCGGAAAGTGAACGCATGTTGGCATCGGCCTTGAAAGTCAGATCAAGGCGCTCGAGTATTTCGTCGATCCATTCGTCGTTGTGCCGCAATCCGTAGTAACCCGATTGCAGACGCAGGGTCTCACGCACAGTAAAGAACGGGTCGAACACCAGTTCTTGCGGCACCACGCCGAGCGAACGGCGCGCCTGGCGGTAATCCGCGGTTACGTCGTGCCCAGATACCCGGATCGATCCCTGGTCGATTCTCGCCAATCCGGCGATGAGGCTGATCAGCGTGGTCTTTCCGGCGCCATTTGGTCCGAGAAGACCGAAGAACTCTCCCTGGGCTACTTCGAGATCGATCCCGGACAGCGCGCGCACGGCGCCATAGGCCTTGCTCACTCCCTGGACTTCAATGGCCGGCAACATAGGACGACATGTTTATTTTGATATTGATGGGCACAAGGCGCGCGCACCCGGCCCGATGCCGCCGACAAACTCTAGTCGGCATCCAGAACGATCAAATCCTCTACGCCGTAGAGATCGGTCAGGCTTTTGATCGATTCGCCAAGATTGGCAAACCGTACCTCCGCGCCCTTGTCTCGCGCACGGCGCGACCATTCGAGCATAAGGCTGACCGAAGCGGAATCGATCTGGCTGGCTTCGGAAAAATCGATGACCGCCCGCGGCCCGCCAATATACCGATCACCTGCCTCGAGCAATTCCATCACGGTTTCCAGGGTGACCGGACCACTGACGTACAGCCGGCCTTCTGATTCACGGATCACTTCTTGTCGGCCGCGGCAGACAATGCCTGCGCGTTTTTCTGCTTCAGGCTATTGATCAAGCCCTCGATACCGCCGCGCTGGATCTCCTGCGAGAAAACATTGCGGTAATTGATAATCATGCTGGCTCCGTCGATGCGCACATCAAAGACCTTCCATTCGCCTTTGACCAACTGCATGTCATAGTCCACGCTGACCGGCTGCGCACCGCCGGGTAGCCGTATCAGGGTATTCACGGTTGCGTCGGTGGCATCATCGCTGATGCGCAAAGGCTTGTATTCCACAACGATCGCCCGGAACATGGTAAAGGCCGACGCGTAGGAGCGAATCAACAAGTTGCGAAACTCGGTGACAAGCTCCTGGCGTTGCGCCGGCGTGGCCTCACGCCAGGGTCGCCCGACGGCCAGCCTGGTCATGCGCGGAAAGTCAAAATGTGGAGCAATTTTCTGCTCCATGACCTCGGTGATCCTGTCCAGATCCCCTGACTGAACCTGCTCGTCAGTGCGGATGATCGTTAACACCTCATTGATGGTCTGCTTGACCAGTACGTCAGGTGGCGCCGGCGCGGCCAGCACCGGGGACATGGACATGAGCAACCCAACAATGACGAGCGCCAGACGCCTGGTTGCATACCTGTTCATAAATGATTCTCCTAATCAGATCCGTAGCGTTGTGTCATCCCGATCAGTTGCCCGTTCCGCCTTCCGCGGCCTTGCCATACAGAAACTGCCCGATCACCTTCTCGAGCACGATGGCTGATTGCGTGAGCCTGATCTTGTCACCATTCTTGAGCAGTTCGATATCACCACCACCGTCAAGGCCAATGAACTGGTCCCCCAGCAACCCGGAAGTCAGAATCGATGCAGAACTGTCTTTCGGGAATTCGTAGCGATTGGCAATGCGCAACGTCACTTTCGCACGCAGCGACTGGTTATCAAACGAAATAGCCTCGACCCGCCCAACGACCACGCCGGCGCTCTTGACCGGCGCACGCACCTTGAGCCCGCCTATGTTGCTGAACTCCGCTGTGACCGTATATCCATCAGACACGCTGACCGAACTCGCGTTCCCGACCTTGAGCGCGAGCACCATCAAGCCAATCAGGCCGGCCGTGACGAATATTCCCACCCACAAATCAACTGTCGTACGATCCATTTTTTCAAACTCCCGTGAACATGAAGGCGGTGAGCACAAAATCGAGCGCCAGAACCGCAAGCGCCGAAGTCACGACCGTACGCGTAACCGCGTGCGATACGCCTTCCGCCGTCGGTGGCGCATCATAGCCTTCAAACACCGCAATGGCAGTGACCGCTCCACCGAACACGATACTTTTGATCACACCATTGAAGATGTCGTCCCACAGATCGACGTTCGCCTGCATTTGTGACCAAAACGCACCAGCATCAACCCCGATAACAACCACCGTAATCAGATAGCCGCCAAAAATGCCCATCGCGCTGAAGATCGCTGCCAGCAATGGCATCGAAATAAAGCCTCCCCAGAACATGGGTGCCACCACCCGCGCATAAGGGTCCACCGCCATCATTTCCATCGCCGACAGCTGTTCGGTCGATTTCATGATGCCGATTTCCGCCGTAATCGCCGAGCCGGCCCGGCTCGCAAACAGCAATGCGGACACGACCGGCCCGAGTTCGCGCACCAGAGACAGCGCAACAAGCGTTCCGACGGCCTCCGCCGATCCGTATCGCTTGAGGGTTTCATAGCCCTGCAGTCCCAGAACCAGGCCCACGAACAACCCGGAGACGACGATGATGATCAGCGACAATGCCCCGGCAAAATACACCTCATCGATCAGCAGGCGCGGTCGCCGGAATGTCGTGGCAGAGCGCAGCAAAACAATGCCCATGAAACGAGTTGCCGCACCAAGACGCCATATACCGTCGACTGTCAACCGACCAACCACTCGCAAGCCTCGTACCGGAGCCAGACTCATTCAGCCTCCCAGCCCCAGATCCGAGTCATATTCACCGGCTGGGTAATGAAACCGCACCGGACCGTCGATTTGCCCGTCGACGAACTGCCGGACATAGGGCTCGCTGGACGCTCGCATCTGTTCCGGCGTGCCTTGCGCAACGATCTCTCCATGGGACAAAAAGCAGACATAATCGACAATCTTGAATGACTCTGCCACGTCATGGGTCACAACGATCGAGGTGGCCCCCAGCGCCGAATTCAGGCGGCGTATCAGGTTGGCGATGACCGCCATTGAAATCGGGTCGAGTCCGGTAAAAGGTTCGTCATACATGATCAAGTCCGGGTCAAGGGCAATGGCGCGAGCCAGCGCCACGCGACGCGCCATACCGCCAGACAGCTCCGCCGGCTTGAGCGCCTGCGCGCCTCTCAATCCGACAGCATGCAGTTTCATCAGGACCAGGTCGCGCACCATTGGTTCGGGCAGGTTCAGATGCTCGCGAATCGGGAAAGCAACGTTCTCGAAAACCGACAAATCGGTAAAAAGCGCCCCGAACTGGAACAGCATACCCATACGACGCCGGGCGGCATACAAACGCCCGTGCGACATCGACCTCACGTCCTCCCCGTCAAAGCGCACAGTGCCGCTGTTCGCCCGGATCTGCCCGCCGATCAGTCGCAACAAGGTCGTCTTGCCGGAGCCACTGCCTCCCATAATCGCGACGACCTTACCCCGCGGGAAGCTGATATTCAGATTCCGGAGTACGGTGTTCGAGCCGTAGGAAAAATCGACTCGTTCAAACTGGACTAGCGGTTCGGACTGCACTTTACCTTTGAGTTTGTGTTCTTGCGCTGGCATTCTAGCGGACATGAACGCCAAACGCAGTGAAACACTCTGAACTTCGCCTGGAAAATATTGGCTGTGCCACTCGCGACGTTAGCCAGAATAACGCCCCCCGCTCGTTCGCCCGTCATATGGATGCCGTGACACCCGCGCTGGCGTTCGCATCCCTGACCAAATCCTATGGAAAGACCGAGGCGGTCCGCTCCCTGTCGCTTGAGGTGGGCGCCGGAACAACGTTTGGACTGGTCGGCGCCAACGGTGCGGGCAAAACAACGCTGCTCAAGTGCTTGCTGGATTTTTGCCGCACCGACGCCGGTATCATCAACGTTTTTGGCATTCCCAGCACGCGTACAGACGCCCGAAGCCGGCTTGCATTCTTGCCCGAGCAATTTTTGCCCCCCTATTACCTTACAGGTAAAGACTTTCTGAAGTTCATGTCACAAATGTATGCACACGAGTACGATGAGCGCAAATGCGGCAGCATGCTCGCGGCATTGGATCTGGCGCCGGAGGTTCTTGCCCGCCCGGTAAGATTTCTCTCCAAGGGGATGACCCAGAAACTCGGGCTCGCCGGCTGCTTGCTCAGTGAACGCGAACTGCTGGTTCTGGATGAGCCGGCAAGCGGCCTGGATCCGAAGGCACGAGCACTGTTCAAGGCCGCACTACAGGCCGCCCGTTCGGCCGGGCAGACCGTATTCATGACCTCGCACGCTCTGGCAGACGTGGACGAAACCTGCGATCGGATCGGCGTCATGCATCAGGGCGAATTGCGCTATACGGGTGACCCGGCCAGCTTCAAACAGCAGTACGGTGCGGGCACACTGGAGCAGGCTTTCCTGCAATGCATTGGAGAAAAGTAACGCAACTTCCTGAACCACAAAGCTTTTATGGCATAATTGTTGCGTCCCGTAAGATTGCGCAAAAACCATTCGTGAGACCGTGAACATTCCTCCCTCAGACGACAAACCGGCACTGCTCATCGTCGATGATGATCCATTGATCACCGACACACTCGATTTCGTCCTGGGCAAGGACTACAACGTCCACGTTGCCGAATCGCGCTCCCAGGTCAAGAGCCTCTTGCGCCAGCTCGACACCCCCCCGGAACTGGCACTGATCGACCTCGGGCTGCCGCCAGCGCCACATCGTCCTGATGAGGGCTTTCACCTGATCAGCGAATTACTTGCCGCCTCGCCTTCGATGAAGATCATTGTGCTGTCCGGGCAGACCGATGAGTCGAATGCGCGTTACGCACGCACGCTCGGCGCCATGGAATTTGTCGCCAAACCAGCCGAAACCGACCACCTCAAATCGCTACTGGCGAGTGCCCGCGAGGTTACGGTGGTCGAGCAAAAAGAGAGTGCGCCGAAGAGCGGGCTCATCGGTAACGGGCCGGCCATCAGCAAACTGCACCAACAGATCGAACAATACAGCGCATCCAACTTTCCAGTCCTTGTGGAAGGCGCCTCGGGCAGCGGCAAGGAACTGGTTGCAAATTCACTGCACCGCCAGAGCCCTCGCAAAGACAAGCCGTTCCTGGCGCTGAACTGTGCCGCAATTTCGCCGACGCTGGTTGAGCCAACGCTGTTTGGCTATAGCAAGGGGGCGTTTACCGGTGCAACAGCGGCACGGTCGGGTTACTTCGAAGACGCCCGTGATGGCACGCTGTTTCTCGACGAAATTGGCGAACTTCCCCTGGAGCTGCAAGCCAAGCTGTTGCGCGTTCTTGAAAATGGGGAGTTTCAAAGGGTCGGCGAAACGCAAAGCCGCGTAAGCAATGCGCGGGTAATCGCGGCAACCAACCGTGACCTGCGTAGCGAGGTGAGGGAAGGCCGTTTCCGCGCCGACCTGTATCACCGGCTGTCGGTGTTTACCGTGCAGGTGCCGCCATTGCGGGATCTGGGTGAAGACAAGTTGCTCTTGCTCAAGCACTTCTCCAGGTTCTACGCACAGGAAAGCGGCGCCGAGCCGTTCACTCTCGACGAAGGGGCGACGCGACTGTGGCTTGACTACAGCTTTCCCGGCAATGTACGTGAACTGCGCAATATCGTGATCCGGCTCTGCACCAAGTATCCGGGCAAGACCGTAGTAATGGACCAACTGGTTAACGAACTGGACTGGGAAGACACTGACGCGGTCACACCGTCGCAGCAAGCCGGCAGCGGGGCGTCCACCGAAGCCGCGCGCGAGCGCTTGCAAGCGGACAAGAATTTTCAGCTCGATCAGTTGCTCAAGGAACTCGAGCGCAGTTACGTTGAGGCCGCACTGGAACTGACCCACGGAAACCTGAGCAAGGCGGCCAGGATGCTGGGCATACACCGAACCACGCTGTATAGCCGGATGCAAAGTTACGAGCAGGCGCCGCGGGAAGAATCCTAGGATGTACTACAGCTTTTTCGGGCTGTCGCAACCGCCTTTCAAGATCACGCCCGATACCGAAATGTTCTATGACGGAGGCAACCGGGGCGCAATCCTCGAGGCTTTGATGTACGCCATCACCCATGGTGAAGGCATCATCAAGGTAACCGGCGAAGTTGGCAGCGGCAAGACCATGCTCTGCCGGATGCTGCAAACGCGGCTTCCCGAAAACGTCGAGACGATTTATCTTGCCAACCCAAGTGTTTCCCGTGACGAAATCCTGCAGGCCATCGCGTTCGAGCTGCAGCTGCATGTGCCGAAAGACGAAAACCGCATCGAGGTGATGCGCCGGATCAACGACTATCTTCTGGAACGCCACGCCGATGGCAAGCATGTGGTGCTTTTCGTGGAAGAGTCGCAAAGCATGCCGCTTGAGACGCTTGAAGAAATACGGCTGCTGTCCAATCTCGAAACGGGTCATCACAAGCTGTTGCAAATCATTCTGTTCGGCCAACCGGAGCTCGACGACAATCTGCGCTTGTCCGCGATCCGCCAGTTGCGCGAACGCATTACCCACAGCTTCTCCTTGACCCCGCTCAGCGCCGACGACACTCGTCGGTATCTAACTTTTCGCCTCCGAACCGCCGGCTACCGCGGGCCGGATTTGTTCAACCAGCGCGTGGCCGAATACATCACCCGCGTCAGCGAGGGGCTGACGAGACGAATCAACATTGTCGCCGACAAGGCGCTCCTCGCCGCGTTTGCCGACGGCACGCACAACGTCTCGCTCAAGCACGCCAGGGCCGCCGTACGCGACACGGAATTCGCCGGCACCACAGCCGGCAAGACCACGATGTCTGCATCCTCACTCGGATATATCGTGGTCGGTTTATTTGTCGGTGGCGCCCTGGGTGTAACCGCATTGATTGCCTACCAGCATATGAATCAGGAAACGGTCGAGCGCCCGAAAACTGCTGCAGAGCAGAATTCCAGCACCAACGCATCGGCCCAGCCCGCTGACCAGGCAAAGGACCAGGATCAGCCCACGTACGGGCAAAGCAGCGCGACACCAGCCGCCAGCGTGCAAGCGTCGCCACCGCGGCAGGTTGCAGAGACACAACCCTCCGCTACCGCGGCAATGACGCCCGCGAATCCCGGCACGGGCCAGGCAGCGCGTGATGCGCAGCAATCTCTCGATTTATTGGAACGGAGATTGCGTGAAACAGAACGATGGCTTGCCCAAACCGACAACTATCGTTTCACGATTCAGTTACTCGGCACAAACAATGCCGAGTATCTGCGAGACGACCTGGAGACGATCGGCAATATTGTTGAGATCGACAGGGTTTTTGTGTACCGTACCTTGGCCAATGGAGAGCCTTCATACACCGTATTGTTGGGGACATACGATACGCGCTCGGAGGCACTCCGGGAACTGGACGGCTTGCCCGACTCATTAAGGGCAAACGGCCCGTATTTTCGAACAATAAGGGGCGTGAAAAACGAGATTGCCCGCAACGGCATCTGACCCTGACTCCCTCATTGGCAACGTGAATCAGCTAATTGGCCCATGATGATGCGGTGGACCTCGGAAACCAGAGAGGGAGGAAATAATCCAATGGCGGTATCGGCGGCCAGAAGCCCGGCGTTTAAGCCAGTTTCGGGGGTTCACCGTTACGCAATTGCAGTCGGTGTGGCCGCAATCCTCGGGCTGTCCCTGCCCGCATGCTCGTCATACAAGCCCTCAGTGCCCCCATCGGAGGGACATCTGAGCCGCGACACCGTACCCACGACGCCGCCCGACGAGAACATCCTTCCGCCAGTCACGGTCAGCGACTTTGTCCCGATGCCCAAGCCGCAGGCAAAGCTGCCCACTTACAGCGTCGTCGTGACCGAGGTACCGGTGAAAGAACTGCTGTTTGCGCTGGCGCGTGACACCAAGCAAAACATCGACGTACATCCGGAGGTGAAGGGCGTTGTCAGCATCAATGCCGTGGACGAAACGTTTCCGGCAATACTCGAGCGCATTGCCAATCAGGCAAACATCCGCTACAGGACCGAAGGCAAGACCATTATCGTTGTTCCCGACACACCATATTTCAAGACCTATCGAGTCAATTACGTCAACGTCAAGCGCGATACCAAGGCCACCATTGGTGTCAGCGGCGACGTCACATCTGCCACGGTGGGCGAAAGCCAGTCAAACTCCCAGAATTCATCGCAACAGAATTCAAGCACCACCATCAACTCCCAATCGGATGTGGATTTCTGGGCAGTACTTCGCGCAAATATCGAAAGCATCATTTCCGCCTCCAATGCGCTGAGCGAAACCGCCGATGAGAAAGCATCGCGGGCGGAAGCCAGACAACGCGCCAAGCAGGAGCGCATCGCCCAGGCT
Source organism: Burkholderiales bacterium (assembly GCA_050050435.1). Classification (GTDB taxonomy): domain Bacteria; phylum Pseudomonadota; class Gammaproteobacteria; order Burkholderiales; family Eutrophovitaceae; genus SG8-40. The sequence goes on from JASFUE010000001.1 coordinate 25,520, forward strand.
CAAGCCGTCGCCGCGGCAGGCGGCGATGCCGCGGGCTTGTTCGATACCGCGTTTGGCAGCGAACCAACCGCAGATATCGAAAGCAAGGACCAGATCATTATCAACGCGGTCGCCGGAACGGTTACGGTACTCGGTTCCGAAAAGCAACAAAAACTGGTGCAAGCCTATCTTGACGGGATTACGTCATCGACTCAGCGCCAGGTGCTGATCGAAGCGACCATCGCAGAAGTAGAACTGTCAAACGGTTATCAAGCCGGCGTTGACTGGAGCCGCATCGCGCTCAATACCGGCTGGTCGTTCCAGCAGCAACTCACCGGAGGAAACCTGGGCTCGGCGCCGAGGATGGTGATCGGGTACTCCAATCCGGACTCCAATGGTGCAAGCATCGCTGCCTCCATAAAAATGCTTGAGCAATTCGGCAATACCCGGGTGTTATCCAGTCCCAAACTGATGGCTCTGAATAACCAGCCGGCTTTGCTGAAAGTGGTCGATAACGTGGTCTATTTCGAAGTTCAGACACAAGTCCAGACGACGACAAATGCCCCGTCGGTCACAACATTCGATACCACCGCACGCTCCGTTCCCGTTGGTCTGGTCATGTCGGTGCTACCGCAGGTATCGGACAATGGCCTGGTCAGTCTCACGGTGCGCCCGACCATCTCGAGAGTTCTCCGGTTCGTGAACGATCCCAACCCGGCGCTCGCCGAGGCCAATGTCACCAATCCGGTACCGGAAATCCAGGTGCGCGAAATGGAATCGATGCTCCAGGTCGGTAGCGGACAGACCGTCGTGCTCGGTGGACTGATGGAGGATAACGTGCGTCGCGATCGCGACCAGGTTCCGTACGCCGGTTCGATACCGGCGGTTGGCGACGTATTCGCCTATCGCGACGAGCAAGTCAAGAAGTCGGAGCTGATCGTCTTCCTCAAGCCGACGGTCATATCGAACCCGAGCATCGACAGCGACGAGCTCAAGTTTTTCCAGCGCTTCCTGCCTTCGATCGATCCGACAGGCAAAAAGCCATGAGCCTGCTTCTCCAGGCTCTTCAGAAAGCCGCCCGGAATCGCGATGACAACACGGACAATTCATCTGTGAGCAACGACGAGCGCGATGATCTTAGCCTGGAACCGTTGGCTGAACCGCAATTGGCCGAGCAAACGCGTTCAGGAAACGAGGATAACGGTGCACCCGTTTCCTCGCCCGACGATGCCGCTGACGTGATGCGCGCCAGCGAACCGCAGCGCTACACAGCGATTGACTGGGCACGCGATCATTACATGCTCACGTTTTTGTCAGGCGCGGCCCTGTTTGCCATCCTTTACGGTCTTTACGTCTACATACAGATTTCCAGTCCCGGTATGTTCCGCTCCACGCCGGCGCCGGCCAGCGCGCCAGTAATGGCCACAGCCATGCCAGCACCAACACAAAAAACCGACACCGAGCTGCCGCGCATTTCCGGCTTACCGGATGCGACTGCCACGGCCCCGTCCGACGACATGCAACAGGGCCAGGTCGTTCCAGATAACAGTGAAGTTGCCTCGCCGGTGAAGGAGGCGGCAACGCCAACGGCCAGGCCTGCGCGCACCAGCCCGACACCTGTCGCTGCAAGCCCAAAACCATCGTCGCCTGTCAAACGCACAACTGCAACCGCAGCACAACGGGCACCATCGAAGCCGGCTTCTGCACGTGGTATCAGCACCAAAATTGACAAAGACGGTGTGGAAGTCGTCGAAATCCCGCTTGGCCCGAGGGTCGCTGCGATTTCGGAAGGCACACAACCACCCGCGAACGAGGGCATCGCAGTACGGGCAGAAGATCCGGTTTATTCGCGCATCGATCCGGTGCTGATGATGGCCTATGAAGCCTTGCAACGCGGCGATTATGAGAAAGCCACGGTACTGTACAGTGAAGTGCTGTCGCGCATGCCGGAGAGCACCGATGCAATGCTCGGTCTTGGCGCAATCGCCTGGAAACAGGGTCGCCCCGGTGTCGCAAGCCAGTACTACGGCCGTGTTCTGGAAGTTGAACCACGTAACACCCACGCGCAGGCTGGCTTGATCGCAATTCTCGGCAACGCCGATCCTGTCGCCGCGGAAACCCGCCTCAAGCAACTGATCGATCGCGAGCCATCCGGATTTCTCTATTTCACACTGGGTAACCTGTACGCTCAGCGCAATTTGTGGGCGCAAGCGCAGCAAGCTTATTTCCGGGCGTTTCAGTTGCAACCCGGCAATTCAGATTACGCCTTCAACCTCGCCGTTGGCCTTGAACATTTGGGCAAAGAGCGTCCCGCGCTCGACTACTACCGAAAGGCGCTCGACCTGTCTTTCAAGAACGGCCGTGCAAACTTCGATCAAGAGCTCGCGATCGAACGTGTCGGGCAGCTCTCGGCGCGCGTTGAGTAGATCGTAAACACAAACGATGGCCGAGCAACGAAAGAAGCTCCGCCTGGGTGAGTTACTCGTCCAGCAAGGGCTGATAACCCAGGATCAGCTGCGCATCGCGCTCACTGAGCAAAGCACGCACAAGAACGTACCGATCGGCCGGCTGCTGGTTCGGCTTGGTTTCGTCACTGAATCGGTCATTCGCGACATCATGGCGCGAACGATCGGCCAGGAGAGCATTGATCTGAATCAGGTCCTGGTCGATGCGGAAGCATTACGCCTGGTGCCTCAGGAATTCGCCCGGCGGCAGCGGTTACTGCCGATTGCCTACAACGCCGAGCAAGGCGAGCTGACCGTTGCCATCACGGAAGTCTTCAATCTGGCAGCGCTCGATCAATTACGGGCCATGGTCGGCAGCCAGGTCCATATCAAGACGGTGCTTGCCGGCCAGGCGCAGCTGGACGATTTCATAGACCAGTTCTACGGATTCGAGCTCTCCGTTGACGGCATTCTTCAGGAGATTGAAACCGGCGAGGTTGACTACCAGAGCCTGCAACAGGACGGCGGCGACGAATACACACAGCCGATCGTACGTCTGGTTGGCGCCCTTCTGGTAGATGCCGTCAAACGCGGCGCCTCTGACGTGCACTTCGAACCGGAGTACGCCTTTTTGCGAATTCGGTACCGAATCGATGGTGTACTCGAACAAGTCCGCAGTCTGCACAAGAATTACTGGGCCGGCATTGCTGTTCGCCTCAAGGTGATCAGCGGAATGAACATCGCCGAAGCGCGGGCACCGCAGGATGGACGCATATCGCTCAACCTGAATGGCCGTCCGGTCGACTTCCGGGTATCAACCCAACCCACTATCTGGGGAGAAAACATCGTCTTGCGCGTGCTCGACCGCGAGAAGTCGATCATGACCCTGGAGCACATGAACTTGCAGCAGGACGTCATGGCCAAGCTCAACCTGATGCTGGCCAGGCCGGAAGGCATACTGATCATTACCGGCCCCACCGGCAGTGGTAAGACGACCACGCTGTATTCGATGCTGGCAAAGCTCAATGTCGAATCCGTAAACATCATGACGCTCGAGGACCCGGTGGAATACCCGGTTGCCCTGATGCGCCAGACTTCGGTCAATGAGGCCGCTCGCGTTGATTTTTCCAGCGGAATTCGATCGATCATGCGCCAGGATCCGGACATCATTCTGGTAGGCGAGGTACGTGATCAGGATACGGCCGAGATGGCGTTTCGCGCGGCAATGACAGGACACCAGGTTTTCACAACCTTGCACACCAATTCGGCGCTGGGAACATTCCCGCGACTTCTCGATATCGGAATTGCGCCAGACATCATGGCCGGCAATATCATCGGCATCATGGCGCAGCGTCTGGTTCGCACTTTGTGCACCGAGTGCAAGGAAGCCTATGAACCCAATGCCGAGGAGCGAGTATTGCTCGGCAACAACGACGATCCACAACTGCGGCTCTACCGCCCGGTGGGCTGCGAAAAATGCAACAACCGTGGCTACAAGGGGCGTGTCGCGGTAATGGAAATCCTGCCAATGGACTCGGACCTGGACGAGCTGGTTGCGCGGCGCGCCTCGCCGCGCGAGCTGCGTGCAGCAGCAAACGCGAAAGGCTTCCGGCCATTGGCCGATGAAGGGCTGCAGCATGTCCTTGAGGGCGTGACCAGCCTCGCGGAAGTAGCCCGTGCCATTGACCTGACTGCACGGGCCCGATGACGCGGCCCGGAAATCATACGCATGCCATCGTTTCTGTACAAAGCCATCGACCGTGACGGGCGCAAAGCCAGAGGTCGCCTCGACGCATTAAACGAGAGCGATCTCGAGCTGCGTCTGCGCAAGATGGGGCTCGACCTGGTCACCGCCCGCGCCCTGGCACGCAATGCCCCGGCAATGGGCACCAGCAGTATCTCCCGTCAGGACCTCATCACGTTTTGCTTCGACATGGAACAGATTACGCGCGCCGGCATCCCTCTGGTTGAAGGATTGCGCGACCTGCGTGACGGCCTGGAAAACCCGCGATTCAGGGAAGTTCTCACATCCGCTCTCGAGGATATCGAGGGCGGCAAGACACTGTCCCAATCCCTGGCGGCATTCCCCAAGGTCTTCAACAAGGTATTTGTCAGCCTGATTCGCGCGGGGGAACTCTCCGGCCAACTCACCGAGGTATTCGAGAATCTGGGATCGACATTGCGCTGGCAGGACGAACTCGTCGCGCAAACACGCAAACTGCTGATCTATCCCGCTCTGGTGTTCGTCGTCGTCAGCGGCGTCGTCATCTTCTTGTTACTGTACCTGGTGCCCCAGGTTGTCGGCCTGTTGAAAACCATGGGGCTCGAGCTGCCCTTGCAAACGCGCATCCTGATCGCGCTATCTGATTTCACCATTGCGTATTGGTATTTACTGCTGATCATACCGATCGTCGCGGCGATTGGCATCACCATTGCGCTGCGCTCCAGCGCGCGCGCGCGATATGCGTTCGATTACTTTCTGCTGCGCCTGCCTGTCGTTGGCCAGATTCTGCAGAAAATATTGCTGGCCCGATTCGCCAATTTCTTTGCGTTGATGTACCGCTCCGGCATCACCGTGCTCGATGCCATTCGCACCAGTGAGGATATTGTCGCGAACGGCTACGTCGCCGACGGACTGCGTCGCGCCGGACAGCAGATCAATTCAGGGGAGAACCTGTCGGAAGCTTTTCAGAATCTGGGTATGTTCCCGCCGCTCGTCGTGCGGATGTTGCGTGTGGGAGAAAATACCGGGGCACTGGATACGGCGCTGTTAAATATCACGTATTTTTATAATCGCGATGTCAAGGAATCCGTGGACAAAGCGCTGAAGCTGCTGGAACCGACGCTGACGCTGTTTCTGGGCATCATCCTTGCGTTGATTCTTTTTTCGGTGCTCACACCCATTTACGATATTCTCGGACAACTGGACATCTAAACACCGACATGGCGGCCAGACTTTTCGCCTGCATATCCGGGAACAACACCACCATTGCGCGGTGGCGCCGCGGACGCCTCACAGACCTGCGTCGCTTTTCCGATGACGAGCAAGGCCACGCGGGTTTCGAAGCGTACCTGCGCGCTACGCCAAAATCGACTGTCAGTATTGTTGTCGATTCGATCGACGAAGACTATCGAACCGAGACCCTTCCACATGCATCGAGTAATGACCGCGCGCACCTGATATCGCGCAAGCTGCGCCAATTGTTCAGGTCAACGCCGTACACAGCCGCCAGCTTGCAGGAACAGACCACGGCAAGGCGCCGGGAAGACCAGTATTTGTTTGCGGCAATCACGCGTCCTGAATTACTCGCGCCATGGCTGCGCACGCTCAATGCGCTGCGCATCCCAATTACCGGAATCTATCTTCTCCCGATCGTCACGCTCTCGGTCATAGACCGGCTTGGTGTGAAGCGGCCCAATCTGCTCATCATCAGCAAGAACGAGTCGGGATTGCGTCAGACGTTTTGCAAGGACGGTAAAATTCGCGTCAGCCGGCTGACGCCGCCGCGCGAAGAAGGTGCGCAAAGTACCGATTTCTATGCCGAGGAAATCAACAGTACCCGGATGTACCTCGATGCGCTGACGCTCACGCACGTCGACGATGTCATTACCGTACTGATTCTGGATCATGACGACTCGCTCGACTCGTTGACTCAGACCATCAAGCGGCATCGCCCGAACGCGGAGTGTATTCGCGTTGGCCCCTCCGAGCTGGAGAGCTCGATCGGCATTAATCGATTCGACGTAAGCAGCAGTTCGGACGCGATCCACCTGTATTTGCTGGCAACCTCGCGCCCGTTGATGAACCTGGCTCCATCCACCCTCAAGGCGCGGCTGCAGGTTCATTTTGTCGGTAATGTAATCTATGCCGCATCAGCGGCTGTTCTTGCCATCGGCGTGCTCTGGTCACTGGTAAACGCCGCGCTGATCGTGCGTGCAGGCAGTGAAGTCACCCGCCTGGAACAGCAGGCAATCACGTTCCAGACACAGTACCGCGCGGTAACGCAGCGTTTCCCCGAAACGCCCGCCAGCTCCGAGCTGCTGCGAGACAGCGTCGAAGCGGCTATGCGCATCAATGCCTTGCGGCAAACTCCGCGAGAACTCATGCTGGTACTGGGCGCTGCCCTGAACGCATCACCGGATATCGGTCTGGAACGGGTCGAGTGGATACATGGCAGCCCGGATATGGCGGAGAACGGTTTGCGTGCAGTGGATCTGTCACAGCATCTGCAAAACGGAATCGGGCAATTCGGCATCATTGGCGCCGAGGTTCTGTCGTACAAAGGTGACCATCAGGCAGCAATGCGCAACATTCGCGCTTTTGCCCGGCAAATTTCCGATGACGATCGTGTCGCGCGCGTGGATGTCATTCGCTTGCCTCTCGATCTCGATCCCAACGCCGGCCTGAATGGCAGCACCGCCACGGAGCAGGCAACGCAATCGGCACCGTTCGAACTGGCCGTCGTGCTCAAACCGGAGCGGACACCGCAATGAAACTCGAGCGAAAAGACCTCTTGCCACTACGTCTGCCGGTCGTGGCGTTTGTTTCGGCCCTTGTCGCCAGCATTGCGCTGGTCAACTATTCCGCTGGCAAGTACTCGGTACAGCAAGACCGCGTTCGCGAAGCGACTGCCAGGGTTGAAGAGGCAAGCAAGCGTTTCCGTGACTCGGACCTGGAAAAAGCAATGATTTCCAAGTACTTGCCGGAATACCGGAAACTGGAGGCGCACGGCTTTATCGGCTCGGAAAACCGCATCAGCTGGATCGACGCCCTGCGCATCGCCGACCAGCATGCAGGTGGATTTGGCGTTCAGTACCAGTTAAGCGCCCAGGGACCATACAAGGGCTTTCTATCGGGTGATCCAATTGCCTCACGCTTGCGGCAATCGACAATGGACATCCGCTTCGGTGTCGTGCACGAAGGGCAGTTTCTTGCCTTTCTCGATTCACTCGAGGCACAAGATGCCGGAATGTATGCGTTGCGCTCATGTTCGCTGAAACCGGTCCACAGGGACGCTCCTCAGCCCAGAACCCAGAATCTGAGCGCAAGATGCGAGATCGACTGGCTGACACTCATCCCGCCAGGAGGTGGCTCGTCATGAAAACGCGCCTTTTCATCGTGTTCGCTTTCGGACTTTGCCAACTGGGTCACAACTTTGCGTTGGCGCAGGACGAACCGCTTGGCCGTTTGTTCTATACGCCCTCACAACGCGCGGCGCTGAATGCAAATGTGCGCACCGTGACACGCGAGGCGCCCAAACCGAAGCCGGTTCCACCTTCCATGACCCTCAATGGCGTGATCACACGAAGTGACGGGGAACGAACCGTATGGATCGACGGCCAGGTATATCACCGCGGTGAAACCGGTGACCTTCAGGTCACGATCGAACCGGATGACCCCGGCGCGGTCGAAATCAAGGTCGAGGGCGTTCCCTACCGGCGCTCCGTACGGGTCGGCCAGCGGCTCGATCCTGCATCCGGAGAGACGCTGGAAGCATTCGAAACACGGCAACCAGACAGCGGCTACTCCGGCTCGGAAACTGCTTCAGATTCAGCTTCAGGACAGTAGCGCAGCCAAGCTTGATAGAACGATCGCGATGCAGGGTTTGGTCGAGCTGCGCAACGACGGGAGCAAGGTGGCATTCAGACACAGTCACGGGAACGCTCAGGATGGCCGGCGCCCTCGTCCCGAAGATCGGTTCGCGCTGACCTTCGTAGGGAAACCGCGATTCCTTTTGCCGTCGCGTCAACCTGATGGCGATCTATGCCAGAAGCTCTCAACCGTGGCGACCTGTAAACGTCGTTCGCCGCCAGCGCCAAGTCGATACAGGCACACACAGTGCGGCGCAATCGCGCTGGCGCTCATGATCATGCTGGGCCTGGTGATTGGCCTGCTGGTCATTTCGTTCGCTCGCAACCCAGCCGGCAACGGCGCCATCAACCCGCGCACCATTCATGCCCTGGCACAAGCGCGCGAAGCTCTGCTTGGATATTCGACAACATATAGGGATACCCATCCCGGTGAAGCGTTCGGCTATTTGCCTTGCCCTGACCTGGGAAGCGGGACCGAGGGACAGGCAGCAACTGCCTGTGGCGGCACCGATGTCACGGTCATCGGCCGGTTGCCATGGAAGACTCTGGATCTTCCGCCGTTGCGCGACGCAAGCGGCGAGTGCCTGTGGTACGCAATCTCGGGCAATTACAAGAACAATCCCAAGACCAGCGACTTGCTCAACCGCGACACCAATGGGCTGATCGAAGTCATGGCAGCCGATGGCACCGGTTTCATCGCAGGCGCCGTCCCGACACAACGCGCCGTTGCCGTGGTGTTTGCACCGGGCGCCATTCTGCCGGGCCAGGACCGCAGCCTGGCGGCAACCAATCCCCCCACCGTTTGCGGCGGCAATTACGGCCCGGCGAACTATCTGGACAGCGACGCCGCCAGCAGCATCGACAATGCCACGGCGTCGAATGTAGCCAACGCACTCACGCGCTTTATCGCCGCGCAACACTCGGACCTGACCACGGCTGCCAATGACATATTCAACGACCAGTTGATGACAATCGCAACTGACGATGTCTTCTCGCGCCATATCGATCGGCGCGCCGATTTCGAAAGCTACCTGACCGATCCGATTACCGGCCTGATGCGCAAGAGTGCCGATTGCCTCGCCGCCTACGGGCGCAGCAATGATTCTGGCGTAACAGCCAAGGTTTTGCCGTGGACCACGCAGATGAATGTCGGCACATTCGGCAACTCGGCCAGTTATGACGACTCTGCGGGCAGGCTCTCGGGCCATCTTCCCTGGATCGTCGACACGTCTGCCACTACGGCACCAAATACCAATTCGAATTATCCGGGCATACCAATGTTTGATGAGTCCCGCTGTGCAGGTTGGACCGGGGTCAGTGCATTCTGGGAGAACTGGAAAGATCACCTGTATTACGCAGTCGCAAGGGCACATCGGCCAGACTCCGCGGTGGCAATCGATGATGATCCGTGCATCCTGGAAGAATGTATCAGCGTGGCCGACTCGGGCGGCATCAGGAATAACATGGCGGCGGTCATCCTCTTCTCCGGCTCGCGCATGCCAACGCGCAGCAGAAACAACGATGCCAACCCGGCATATACAAGCGCCGATAAAGCCGAACCGGCGAACTTTCTGGACGGTATTAATCTGTTCACAATTCGCACCAATCCGGGCCCGGCTGTGACTTCGGATCGGTTGTTTTCAAAGTTGTCGGGTAACGACACCATCATGTGTCTGCGCCCCCTGCCGGTCGGCACCGGTACCGAACTGTTCGTCGACCCGACCTGCGGCGCATCCGCGAGTTGTACCGTTGATGGCAGTTTGCTGGCAGCGTACCGGACAGGTGCAACCAACAATTGCAGGGCGGGCACCAGCGGTGTTTCCGCTGCTTGCACGTCCCTGATGCGCAATATCGACATCAACAATTGCCCTGGCGATGGGACCACTTTCATTGACGGCGACCCGACCCGCCCGTATTCGTGCGAGCGCGGCGCTCGCGACTTTGTCAGTTTTGATTGCCTGGAGGGTTTTTCCACCCCCAGGTGCCAGCTCGCCTATACTGCCCTGACCAAATGCCAGTAAGACGCAAAACGCGGCCCCGGGGACTGTGATGACGACATCCGTGAAGAAGCCTGTACGCGGTTTTTCGCTGATCGAATTGTCGGTCGCCTTCGTCGTGATCGCGCTGCTGCTGGGCAGCTTGCTTGTCCCTCTCTCCACCCAGGTGGATCAGCGCCGCTATGCGGAAACGGAAAAGCAGCTCGAGCAGATACGGGATGCGCTGGTCGGCTTCGCACTGGCGAATCGCTATCTTCCCTGCCCTGCGGTTTCAGCAGCAGACGGCAGCGAGGACCGCGATACCGGCACCAATGCCTGCACACTGGTTAGTGGCAACCCCAAGCGTGATGGATTTATTCCCTGGGTTACGCTCGGTGTCAGACCCCAAGATGCGTGGGATAACCTGATTCGCTACAGCGTCGACCCGGACTTTGCGCGTTCCGATCCTGCTTTCCTGTTCACTCTGAGTAGCACCGGAGACATTCAGATTCAGGGCCGCGATAACGCAGGCAATCTAGTTGACCTCACCAACGTCGAGATACCTGCGGTCATCATTTCACACGGCAAAAATGGCTATGGCGCTATTTCTGCAACGGGTGCAAACCGGGCGACTCCCGGCTCGTGGTCCGGAGACGAAAAAGACAACACATCGAACACGACCACTTTTTACTATCGGACGCGCTCTGAAGTCACGTCGGCAACGGGCGGCGAATTTGATGATGTCGTTGCCTGGATCCCGCTCAACCAGTTGTTTGCCAGCATGGTCGCTGGCGGGCGTTTGCCCTGAGCCGTCGACTCAAGCGCCGGACCGCATCACGTTCGCACCGGAGAACCGTTAGGCTACCTTCCGGCACTGGTTCGCCTACGATGCCTTTTCTGCAGGCGACAGTTCGAAGCAGACACGTCCCGGTGCATTCTGTGCCAGGCGCAAAACATAGTCCCGCTCCCGCGCGAAACGGCTCGCCTGATACAAGCCAACGCCCAGCCCGGTTTTGGACGTCGATACCGGAGAATCGAACAAGCGCGCTGCCACCTCTTCATCGACCGGCTCGCCGTCATCACACACAGTGACAATCGAGCCATTGTCATCCGACTGCAGAGTAATCGTGATCGACAATCCCGGCACCAACCGCCGCTTGTGCAATGCGTTCTGCAACAGATTGTCACTGACACTGTCGAACAATTCCGCGTGCAACATGCCTTCGCTCTCGGGAGTGAGCCCGGTCTCCAGGAAAGTTACCGGCTCGTAGGCGTAGCGTTGTTTCAGGCTTTCCCACCAGTCAAACACTTTCGACTGTTCGCCTGCACTGCTGACTTCGCTGGCGAGTTTATCCAGGGTAATCTGCAATCGCTGGGCAATCTGCGGCAGCTGACGTCGCATCAACCACCGCACTGCCTCGGCGTCGGCTTCACCACTGGTCTCAGCCGCGTTACACAGCGATCGCAGCGACTGCAACAGGTTCTTCACGTCATGTGTAAGCCGCGAGCCAGTTTCATAAATCGCCTGCATGTAGGCATTTCGGCGCTGCTGGGCCGCACGCACCTTACTCTCGTAATAGTCGCCGAGCAGTCGCGCCAGCAATCGGATATGCAATACCAGCGCCGGGCTGGGCGCAAAACGCGTGTAGACGATGAGCCCAAGCCCGCCGAACGAGAATTCGGTGGCGTGGCGGGTCTGCTCGCCAACCTCACCGCTGCCGCCGACAGCTCTCCAGCGCACGCCGGCTACCCAGGGCAATACCGCCAGTTCATGTGCTGCCAGCACGGCGAACTTGTCGGCATCGTCAACACGCTCTGCCATGCCCGCGAGGCTGTGCATCCAGCGCTCGAATGGAATGCCAACGCTGAGAAAGTAACGCGTAACCAGTTGCCCTATCCCGACGAAACCCGCCCTCGGGTCCCACAGCAGCGACAGCACGATCAGGAACAAGGCGATGCCAAACAGCGTTTGGGTCAAGGCAACAACGTAGTTGCCATGACTGAGCTGCTTGATCACGAACGAGCCAAGCACCAATACGACCACCAGCAGGAAGAGCAGGACGCTGTAGAACAGATCCAGCGCGTACACGGTTTGACGCTCGGTCTTCTCGGTACGTATGAAAAAGATCAGGGCCGCCGGTATCACCAGGCCGTAGGCGACAATGAGTTGCACGAAACCCGGAAAGGCCTGCTCCTTGAAAAGGTGGGGTACGACCCACATGAGCAGAATCGACAGCAGGTACAAGGCGGCGAGAAAAGACCCGGCACGCTGCCGGACATTCCGTATCCCCGGCATGTTCCCGCCGATCAGGGAGAACAATATCGAAATCCACAATGCCATCAACCACCAGCTTCCGGCCACCACCAGGAAAGCGCCGGCGATCAGTATCAGCACCACCTGCCTGACCACCAGCCGCTGCTCCCCGCGCCAAAGCGGTTGCCACAACAGGAACAGCCCGAAATGCGTCGTCAACAATGCGCGAGCGAGCGGATCCGTCAGTTCGAGCACCAGCCCGCCATGCAAGGCCAGCAGCATGAGCGACAGCCAGTGTTCCTGGCGCATCGAACCAATCAACCGGGCAATTCGCCCCTTCGGGACCTGCTCGGTTACCGGGTTGATCTCAACGGACATTTCGTGACACCCTCACAATAGCGTTACTACCTGTTGTTTCGCGACCATCAACGGGAATAGCTGGAAAATGAGACGAAAAAAACATGCCAGTGATCAACGCCGGTGCCGGCGAAGCGTACACCATTGGCGTTTGTTGTCGACGCGAGTCGCTGCGATGGCCGCGTAACCGCCTTTTCGAAACCGGCTTTCGGCACACCTTATGGTCAAGTCTATTGCAAATCCCGCGCCGATGCCGCTTTGCTCGCGCATCCTGGCAATTGCCCGTTACACCGTCCTGGAAGCATGGCGCAATCGATCCGGGCTGGTGCTCATCGGGATGGTCATTATTGTCTTTCTCACCAGCTTTTTTGTTCGTCAGCAAGCCATCACCGATTCGACGCGCGCGCAGGTAATTTTTCTCGCATCTTTTCTGCGACTCGGCGCAGTCTTCCTGATCGCTTTTTCCGTTTTGCAGGGATCTGTGCGTGAGTTCCAGGACAAAGTGCTTGAACTGATGCTCTCGCTCGACTTGCCGCGCCCCGCTTACCTCACGGGCAAATTTATCGGCTACGCACTACTTTGCGTGATCTGCGCAGCGGCAGTATCGCTGCCCTTGCTGTTGGTAAGTGAGCCACAAGACGTTCTCAAATGGGTCTTTTCCCACACCCTCGAATTATGGGTAGTGGCTGCTCTCGCGCTGTTTTGCGTCACAACGTTCTCGCAACTTCTGCCGGCGGCCGCATTCGTGATGGCGTTCTACCTGCTGGCAAGATCGATCGCCGCGATCGAACTCATCAGCCAGTCCACACTGATCGAGCCGGGTCCGGCATCGGGTCTTGCAGCCTTTCTCGCCAAGGCAATTTCCGTCATGCTGCCGCATCTGGACGCATTTGCCCAGACGGCATGGCTGATCGGCGCGACTGCCCAGCCGCTTTCCATTGCCAGCGCCATCCTGCAGACGCTCATTTACGTTTCGCTGTTATTGTTTGCGGCCATGTTTGATCTGAGCCGCCGCAACTTCTAGACTCGAATGCGATTGGCGCTCGCGAAACAACGTCCGGTTGGTGATGTCCCGGGATGGATTCGCTGGTTATTGCCCGCCATTCTCGCGTTGCAGATTGTCTTTCGCATCGCTTCGCCGCCGCCAGCGGCGATTGCCGATCAACTTGGCTCCCCGCCCTCGTTGAACACTTTACGCCTTGCGTCACTCGGGGAACCCATCGGCCTCGCCCTCGGACTGGACCTTTACCTGCAGGCATCTGACACACAGCCCGGAGTCAGCATTCCGTTTCGCAAACTCGACTACCAGAACATTGTTCTCTGGCTCGATCGCATTATCGAACTCGATCCGGATGGCGCGTATCCGCTTCTTCTCGCCTCACAGGTGTATTCACAGGTACCCGATCACGCCAAACAGCGGCTGATGCTCGATTTCGTGTACCAGAAATTCGGTGAAGATCCGCTGCGGCGCTGGCGCTGGCTGGCGCACGCAGCCATCATCGCCAAACACCGTCTCGAAGACCCACGACTGGCGCTGACCTACGCCCGCGCCATCGCCCGCGAAGCCAATGACCCTTCGGTGCCTTCGTGGGCAAGACAAATGCATATTTTTCTGCTCGAGGATCTCGGCGAGTACAAGGCCGCCGAAGCCCTGCTCGG
>JASFUE010000002.1:0-37516 GCA_050050435.1 Burkholderiales bacterium
GTCCGCCCGGCCCGGCTCGACGATCTGGTCAATGTCAGTGTGAACGTGTCGCGCCTCGGGCGTGCCCAGGTCACGCTCGAACAGGAAGTCAGCCGCAACAGGGAAACCCTGGCGCGCGCGGCGGTCAATCTGGCGTGCGTCGCTAGCGGGAATTTTCGTCCTCAGCCGTTGCCTGAGGAAATCAACACGGCGTTTCTCAATGCCGCCGACTCGACAACCATCACGAGGAATTGAAAGTAATGACCGTCGCCGAACATGTGTCACTGTTGTCTCTGATCAGCAACGCGAGCGTGCTTGTCCAATTGGTGATGGCGTTGTTACTGGCGATGTCACTGGTGTCGTGGTGGTTCATATTCCGCAAGACATTCGTGCTGCGTGCGGCACTGAAGAGCGCGGATGAGTTCGAGCGCAGCTTCTGGAGCGGCGCTGACCTCGGGACCTTGTATCAGGCAGCCATTTCGAGCCGCACCGACGCAGGCAGCCTCGAGCGGATATTTGAATCCGGTTTTCGCGAATTCGTGAAATTGCGCAAGCAACCCGGCATCAGCCTGCCGGTGTTGATGGACGGCACACGCCGGGCAATGCGCGCCACCTATCAACGTGAACTCGACTATCTCGAGTCGCATCTGTCGTATCTCGCCACCGTCGGTTCGGTGAGCCCGTACATCGGCCTGTTCGGGACCGTCTGGGGGATCATGAATGCATTCCGCGGCCTGGCCAACGCCGGTCAGGCGACGCTTGCCCAGGTCGCTCCCGGAATTGCCGAAGCACTTGTGGCGACGGCCATGGGTCTGTTTGCGGCCATTCCCGCTGTAATTGCATTCAATCACTATGTCCGCCATATCGAGCGGCTTTCGACGCGCTACGACAGCTTCATGGAAGAGTTCTCCAACATTCTGCAACGCCAGGTGAACTCGCCCGCGACCACTCCGGCGCCGGACTTTTCCAGAGAGGACGATTGAGATGACGGTGCGTAGACATCGGCGGCTGATGAACCAGATCAACGTCGTGCCCTACATCGACGTGATGCTGGTGCTGCTGGTCATCTTCATGGTGACCGCGCCATTGCTCAACCCCGGCGTTGTGGAGTTGCCGAGCGTCGGCAAGACATCGCGCCCGCCGATCCAGCCGATGGAAGTGACCATCCGTGCCAACGGCACTTTGTCCTATATCGACCGCGATCGTTCCGGCGCTTCGCGTGCAGTATCCACGGATGAGCTCATCAAGGTCATTGAGGCCAAGCAGAAAAAAAGTCCGGAACAGCCGGTCCTGATTTCAGCGGACAAGAGCGTCAGATACGAAAAGGTCATGGAAGTGATGGACCTGCTGCAGAGGTTGCAGGTGCAGCGGGTCGGATTGATGGCGGTACCGAAGGACTGATGCAGACTGTTCGCGAGCCAGGGCAGGTGGCTTCCGGGCTGCTTGCCGTATTCATTCATGTGTTGTTCTTTGGATTGCTGTTTTTCGGTATCAGCTGGAAAAAGCCGCCGATCGAGCCCGTGTTCGTCGAGTATTGGGATTCGGCAGAGCCTGAGACCCGGCCGGAACCGAAGCCCAAACCCGAGCCAAAACCGGAACCAAAGCCCAAGAAAGAGCCAAAACCGGAACCAAAGCCCAAAGCAGAACCAAAGGCCGAGCCGAAGAAAGAACTGCCGGAATCGGAACCGGTGCCGACCGAAGCCGTGGTGGAGCCGCCCCGGCCCGCGCCCAAGCCAGCGCCGAAACCACCGGTTGCAGAGCCTCCCAAACCAAGCCAGGCTGATATTCAGCTCAAGGAAAAGCAGCGTAAGGAGCGTGAGGCGGAACTGAAGCGTCAGGAAGAGCAAAAACGCGCTGAGGAAGAGAAACGGCGGGCGGCCGAAGCGCAGCGCCTCAAGGAAGAAGAGGAAAAGCGGCGCCTGGCCGAGGAGCAAAAGCGCATCGAGGAAGAGAAGCGGCTCCGTGAGGAGGAGCAGCGGCGGGTTGAGGAAGAGAAACGGCGCCTGGCCGAGGAGCAAAAACGCATCGAGGAAGAGAAGCGGCGCCTGGCCGAGGAGCAGAAGCGGCGCGAAGAAGAACAACGCCGCATCGAGGAAGAAAAGAAGAAAGCCGAAGCGGAGCGTCTCAGACGGGCGGAAGAGGAGCGCCGGCGTATCGAGGAGGCGCAACGGGCCGAACAATTGCGCCTGGAAGAGGAGCAGCGACGTGCCGAGCAGGAGCGACTGAGGGTCGCACGCGAAGCGGCCGAGAAAAAGCGTCAGGAAGAACTGGCGCGGCAGGAACAAATCAAACGCGAACGCGAAGCGAAGGAGCGTGCCGCGGCGGAGGCGCGGGCCAGGCAAAAGGCGCTGGTTGATGACTATATCGCGCGAATACAGGCGAAAGTGCGTTCGCGCGTTGTAATGCCGCCAGATATGTCCGGGAATCCGGAGGCTGTGTATCAGGTGACGTTGTTGCCAGGTGGCGACGTACTGGAAGCCAATTTGGTGAAATCCAGCGGGGTACAGCCATATGATGCTGCAGTCAAGAGGGCGATCATGGCCGCAGCGCCCCTGCCGGTGCCGCCGGAACCGGATCTGTTTCAGGCATATTTCAGGAAAATAAACCTAAAATTCCGACCTAGAGAGTAGATGCGATGCGAAGATTGAAAACGCTAATCACGTTAACACTGGGTGTGCTGTTGCTGTCTGGCTCGTTGGCGGGCCATGCGCAGCTCACCATCGATGTGATCGGTGGTGGCGCGAGCCAGATCCCGATCACGGTGCTGCCGCTTGGCAACGAGCAGCGCTACGATCAGAAGATCAGCGAAGTTGTCTCGGCCGATTTGCGGCGCAGCGGATTGTTTCGCCTCGGCGCCGTTGGCAGCAAGCGGCCGTTTCCGACCGAGATCAAGGATGTCGATTACGACTACTGGCGCGGCGAAGGCGCCCAGAATCTGGTAATCGGCAACGTTCAGGCGCGCAGCGGCGGGCGCGTTGAAGTGCGGTTCCGGATGTTCGACGTAGGCTCCCGGTCGCAGGTTCTGGGTTTTTCGTTCCTTGTCGATTCCCGGCAGTTGCGGGCAACCGCACACAAGATCGCCGATCTGATCTACGAGAAACTCACTGGTGATGCCGGTGTCTTTTCGACGAAGATCTGCTACGTGGTGAAGCAGGGTGAAACTTTCGAGCTTCAGGTTGCCGATGCGGACGGCTATAACCCGCAGGTGGTGCACCGTTACGATGAGCCGATTATTTCTCCGCAATGGTCACCGGACGGCGAGCGCGTTGCCTATGTTTCGTTTGAACAGCGCAAGGCGATCATCTACGTCCTCAATGTGTTCAACGGGACTCGCCGGGTGCTGGCCGCGTTTGCGGGCTCGAATTCGGCGCCAACATGGTCGCCTGATGGCAAGCAGCTGGCGGTGACGCTGACCAAAGACGGCGTTTCGCAGTTGTATCTGATCAGTGCGGATGGAAGCGGGCTGAGGCGGCTGACCTACAGCCAGTCGATCGACACCGAGCCGAATTTCTCTCCGGACGGGAAATATCTGCTGTTTACCTCGGACCGGGCCGGCAGTCCCCAGATTTACCGGATGCGCGTTGATGGAAGCGGTGATCCGCAGCGCATGACATTTGAAGGCAGTTACAACGTCACGCCGCGCTACAGCGCAGATGGCAAATCATTCGTATTCATTCATCGTAATCAGGGGCGATTCAATGTCGCCGTTCAGAATATTTCAACACGCCAGGTACAGATTCTGACTTCGGGCAGACTGGATCAATCACCGACATTCGCGCCGAACGGAAAGATGATCCTCTATGCTTCTGAAATTAAGGGGCGTGGTATATTAGCCGCCGTCTCGAGCGACGGTCGTGTAAAGCAAAGAATCACTGCGCAGGCCGGTGACATTCGTGAACCTGCATGGGGACCGCTTTTAAACAATCGCCAAAAGGAGTCGCAGTAATGAAGAAGGTAATCGTTGCAGTTGGTATCGCTTTCCTGCTCGCCGGTTGTGCGGGACAGGGGCAACAGGTTGCCGAAGTCGAGCAGCGCGACATCTTTGATGAATCACAGACAGACGCTCAGCTCGAACAGGCCGAAGCAGCGAAGCAGGCGAAAATCCAGCAAGAACAGGAAGAGTTGAAGCGCCAGCTCGAAGAGCAGCAGCAGCGGCAGGAAATGGCCGACCAAGCGCAATCAGCTGCAGATGAACCTGTCATTCGTCCCTTGTCCGATGATGGCTGGGACAGCGACACAACTTCGGGTGATCCGCGTGCGCAACTGAACGAGCCGGGCAGTTTGCTGGCCGAGCGCAGTGTCTACTACGATTTCGATCGTTACGACATCAAGGACGAATATGTGCCCATCATCGAGGCGCATGCAAACTTTCTGCTCGCGCATCCGGACCTCAAGATCCGTGTCGAAGGCAACTGCGATGACCGGGGCAGCCGGGAATACAACCTGGCACTGGGTCAGCGCCGGGCCGATAGCGTGAAACGGGCGATGACATTGCTTGGTGTCGAGGCCGATCGGATTGAAACGGTCAGTTTCGGCGCTGAACGGCCGGTTGCATTCGGACAGAACGAGGCCGATTGGGCCCAGAACCGGCGCAGTGACATCATCTATGTCGATCTGCCCGGTTAACACGGCCGCGTGTCTGTGATCAGAGTTCGACGCTTGGCGTTGCTCACGGTATTGGTGGCCGGTTTCCAGCTCACTGCGCCGGGCGTATCTGCGCAGTCAGCGCCCGCCGAGCCGGTACAAGATTCCGCTGTAATGATGCTGGCCCAGGCCGATTCCGCAACGTCGGCCTCGCGCCCGGAAGCGCGCGCGATGGTGCAGTTGATGAATCAACTCGACGAATTGAACCGCGAATTGAGCAAATTGCGCGGCAAGGTCGAAGAGCTGAGCAACAGCATTCTCAATGCAGAGAAACGCCAGAAGGACATGTATCTGGATCTGGATACACGGTTACGGCGCATCGAAGCATCCAATACAGATATTGTCGACGGCTTCAAGAAAGCAGCAGGGGATTTGTCGGAGTTGCGAGCGCGAGTAGAGGCCCTGGAGCAGTCTGCTGACTTGGGTAGCACACTGCCATCGACCACGTCCATGTCCAGCGAGAATGCGGCGGCCAATGCAGACGTGTTGCGAGCCTATGAAGGCGCAATGGCAAAGTATCGTGGCGCCAAATATCAGGATGCGATAACCGAGTTTCAGGCAATCGTGAAGCAGTTTCCCAATCATCCATTGGCGGCCAACGCGCAGTACTGGACGGGGGATTCCTATTACCAGTTACGGGCCTACCGCTCGGCAGTCGATGCCCAAAAAGAACTGATCGCCAAATACCCGAGTAGTGGCAAGGTACCCGATGCCATGCTCAACATGGGCAGTGGCCTGATCGGGTTGAATGAAATTCAGCAAGCGCGCAAGACCTGGGAAACCCTGATTTCGTCCTATCCGGGGTCACGAGCTGCTCGCAACGCGCAGGAGCGGTTGCAGCGCCTGCCTTGAGCGCGGAGTTCGGTCGCCTTCGTCGTATGCATCTTCAACTTACCGCCCCCGGGTGCTGGCTGATCGGGATATTGCCTGCCTGTTTCGCTCCACACTGCCGGGCGCGTCCATGTAACCCGCTCAAGAGCGGGGTTGCAGCTTGTCGATGAAGTCTGCGGTGGTACTCGTTTCCGGCGGGCTGGATTCAGCAACAACGCTGGCAATTGCCCGCGATTCGGGATTCGCTTGCTATGCGCTGTCAGTCGATTACGGGCAACGCCACCGCGTCGAGCTGCGATCGGCAGCGCGTGTTGCGGCGATGCTCGGGGCACGTGAACACAAAATCGTTGAACTGGATCTGACGACGTTTGGCGGTTCGGCGCTGACCGATGCAGGCATCCGCATGCCGACCACGTCCTCGGCCGGCATTCCATCTACCTATGTTCCGGCCCGTAACACCATCATGTTGTCGCTGGCACTGGCCTGGAGCGAAGTGCTCGGTTGCAGCGATATTTTTATTGGCGCGAATGCGGTGGATTATTCAGGCTATCCTGATTGCCGTCCCGAATACCTGCGGGCTTACGAGGCGATGGCGAATCTGGCGACCAAGGCCGCTGTTGAGGGCACGCGGTTGCAGATTCATGCACCGTTGGTGAATATGAGCAAGGCGCAGATTATCCAGCGTGGTGATCAGGCGGGTGTCGATTTTTCGCAGACGATTTCCTGCTACCAGCCGAACGATCTGGGGTTGGCCTGCGGTCAATGTGATTCCTGCCGTATTCGCCGCAAGGGTTTCGAGGACGCGAGCATCGCCGATCCGACGCAATACATTTGATCGATTTCACTGCGCGCCTGATCGATACTGGTGCGCATCGTCGCAGTGATAGTTGTTGGTTTCAGAAACATGGTTGCGTCATCCAGGCATTTTGCCAACGTAGTGTGCATTGGGTTTGCGGGCAGGGCCTTGCCGCGGTCTTGGTTGACCGTCAAAGGGGCGAACCGCTAAAATGCGCGTCTTTTTTTGGGCGGTTAGCTCAGTTGGTAGAGCAGCGGACTTTTAATCCGTTGGTCCGGGGTTCGAGCCCCCGACCGCCTACCAGTAGTGCGAAGGGGTCAGTGTGATGCTGGCCCCTTCTTTGTTTGCGGGGCATCATGGCCCGGTGGTGCGGCAGGTTCTGTTCAGGCACGAGCGCTGTCGCCGCAAACGGCCCAGGAGCAATACAGCAGCAGAGGGAGAACGCGATGCGTCTGTGCACAATTTTGAGCGATCACGGCGAGCAGGCCGCTGTGGTGACATCACAAGGCATCGTGCCGGTCGGTGCGATCAACGCCCACCTGGGCAAGGCATGGGCGACGGAACTGTACAGCATGCTCGGCTATGGTCTTTCGCCTGAAATCCTCGCTGATGCCGAGGCGACACCGGTCAAGTTCGATCCGGCCGCGGTGCGCTATGCGCCGCTTTACCGCCATCCACGGAAAATTCTTGGTATTGGCCTGAATTATCGTGATCACGCGGCTGATCTGGATGCGCCGTATCCCACCGAGCCGGCGTCGTTTATGAAGTGCGACAACACCATCATCGGTCCGGGGGATGTAATCGAACTGCCGCCCCAATCACAGCGGGTGACCGCAGAAGCGGAAATCGGTGTCATCATCGGCAAGACCTGTCGCCGAGTTTCGGAAGCCGAGGCGTTGTCCTGTATTGCCGGCTACTGCTTGATCATCGACATGACGGCAGAAGATATTCTGCAGAAAAACCCGCGGTTTCTGACCCGGTCGAAGAATTTCGATACTTTTTTCTCGTTCGGTCCGGAACTGATTACGCCTGACGAAGTGGAGGACGTTCTGAAGGTCAAGGTCGGTACCTGGAAGAACGACAAGCTACACCGCGAAAACGTAGTCTCCAACATGGCGTTCCCACCCTTTTATCTGGTTTCCTTCCACTCGCATGTGGCGACACTTTATCCGGGAGACATCATCAGTACCGGCACGCCCGGCGCTGTGGTTATTGAAGATGGTGACGTCGCGCAATGCCGAATCGACGGCCTCGGCGTTTTGTCCAATCCGGTGAAACGGCCTGCCTGAGCGTGTTGCACAAATCCAGTTGCAGGACGTCATCCTGTAGTATGTCTGCAATGAATTGACCGGCAGGTGCTAGACATTCGTCGAGTCGCTTGATCAGAGATCAATCTGTCCCACAGGAGGAGAAAATGAAAGTCTTTAGGCGCCTTGGCGTGTTGGCTGCGTTGGCGACGTTGTTGTTAACGTTCGGCTGTCAGAAAAATGAGGAAACCATCAAGATTGGCTACATCGATCCGCTGTCGGGACCGTTTGCCAATGTCGGCCAGCATGGCTTGCGTGAACTGGAGCTGGTGGTCGAGAATATCAATGAACGCGGTGGTGTGCTCGATGGCCGCACATTCGAAATCGTCCCGCTCGACAACAAGGTCAATCCGCAGGAATCCCTGATTGCGTTCCGTCAACTCGTCGACCAGCAAGTCAAGTTCATGTTCCAGGGCAACTCTTCTGCCGTGGCCGGTGCGCTGACCGATGCAGTGGCCAAGCACAATGAGCGGAATCCGGACTCAGCGGTCATTTACCTCAATTACGGTGCGGTTGACCCGGCGTTAACCAACGATCGCTGCAATTTCTGGCATTTCCGTTTTGACGCGGATGCCGACATGAAGATGCAGGCACTGACGAACATGATGGCCACGCAGCCATCCATTAAGAAGGTCTACCTGATCAACCAGGATTACGCGTTCGGTCAGGCTGTGGCCAAAGCTGCACGGACCATGCTCAACGAGAAGCGCCCGGATGTCGAAATTGTCGGTGACGATCTGCATCCGCTTGGCAAGGTCAAGGATTTCGCGCCCTACATCGCAAAAATAAAGGCCTCCGGCGCGGATTCGGTGATAACCGGTAACTGGGGTGCTGATCTCGCGTTGCTGGTCAGGGCCGGGCGTGATGCCGGCCTGAACGTGGACTATTACACCTACTATGCGGGCGTCGTGGGTGGACCGGCCGCAATTGGCGATGCCGGCATTGGTCACGTCAAGCAGGTGACGATGTGGCACGTCAATGCTGGTGGCGCGGGATCGGATGAACTCGTGGAGCGCTATCGCGCACGCTTCCCTGATTCCAACGACGACTTCTTCTTCCTGACAATCCAGCATGCGATGGAATTGCTGGTCCAGGCAATCGAGAAAACCGGCTCGACTGACCCGCTGGAGATTGCGCGTGCGATGGAAGGGGCGCGCTATGAGGGCATCACTGGCGAGGTGTGGATCCGCGAGGACAACCACCAGTTGATGCAACCGTTGTATGTCTCGACGCTCGAGAAGATGGGTGACGAAGGCGTGAAATACGACGTTGAGCGTACCGGCATGGGACCGAAGACAAATTTCCGGGTGGAAGCGGCCGACACGACCCTGCCGACCACATGTGAAATGAAGCGTCCCTGATCAGGTGCCTCACCCCTGCAGGGAGGAAGCCAATAAAAGAAAAAGGCCGCGCGTAAGCGCGGCCTTTCTTTTTGCACGCCCGTTGCAGGCGCAGGGTGGGAGGTTGCACTCGCTTTGGCTCTCGATACGCGGCCAATCGTCGCCGTCTGGCGACATGAAACCGGGCTGTGTCGCTAACCGATTGATTTCAAGTGTCGACCCGTGTCTGTGAAGGGCGACACAGGCCGTTTCTGCAGCAAATTCTGCTTTACAGGCTGCCTGTCACGAGCAAACGCAGGCCAAAGAAGGCGCCGAGCGCGAGCACGCCGAATACCAGCATGTCGCCACCGCGACCAATGGCTGCGGGGCGCTTATAGAACAGCCGCTTGAACCAGGCGACGCTGATGACCATGCCGGCAGTTACCACAACGAGGTAGCCAGGTCCCTGATCCCAAGCCGCTTGCAGCAGGCTTGGCACAAGGCCACCTGCGCCAAATGCCTTGAACATGAGGCCGACGATGCCAAGAAGCAGCAACGACAGGATCAGCAGCTCAAAAAGGGTCTGCAAGGCTTCGTGAAAAACGCTGCTCAGGGTGCGCAGCGGCCGATGTTGGAAGCTGGTAACGGGATCAAGCATGTCTGTTCCTCCACTGGAAATCGCGTTTATCGGTCGCGTCTGAACCAGTAATGGCAACAGCCGTGCCACAGATCATTAGCTGTATTGGATCAAGAGATTAGGTCAGAGGAACGGGGCGAACGGCATGGAAAGACCGGGATTTCCGTCGCCTTGCGGAGACGGGCTTGCCACGTTGCCGGTGGGGTTGTTACGAACCCGAACAGGGGCAAGACCGGAGCAGGACCGCAGTTGTTCGCCTATCAGCCTTCGCCGCAGCTGAGGAGGTTACAGACCCGTTCGCAGTCTTCGGAATAACCGCATTCAAACAGGCCGGTGATGGGATTGCCGGCGCCATCCACACCGCACTGCTCGGCGGCAGCCTTCGAATTGAGCTTGGGGCGCCATTCGCAAACGTGACAACCGGCGGTCAGCCCCGGCAGCTCAAGCGACTCCTGACGCTCGTATTGAATCGGTGCGTCTACATCGTCTTCGGCGGCCCAGGCACTGGTGCCGAATGCGATCAACGCGATGAAAAAGAGAATGCGCCTCATATCCATTGCCAATTAAACACCCCCTCTTATTATAGAGGGATTGGCCTGTTTCGCTTGACGCAGGTCAAGGACACAGCAACGCGCCAATTCCATTACGCCAATTCCCGGAATGCCGACAACCAGCTGTCCGCGGTCAGGACTTCAGCCTGACCACGCGAACGACTTCGGGTACGCTGCGCAGGCTGCGCATGACCCTGGCCAGGTGAAGCCGGTTGGCAACAAGCACCGTGAAGTTGATTTCGGCGTAGGCGGAGGAATCAAAGGGTTCGAGACTGACGCTCTCGATGTTCGATTCGGTCTTTGCGATCTCGGCGGCAATTTTCGCCAGCACGCCGCGTCCCTCCGAGGCCAACACCCTGAGGCTGACCGTGAACATTTTTTTCGAATCGGGTGCCCACTCGACGTCGATCCATTTGTCCGGGTCACTGCGTGAGCGCCGGGCTACCGGACAATCGTGGGTATGAATGACCAGGCCATGTCCCTTGCGCAGGTAACCGATAATCGGATCACCGGGAATGGGATGACAGCATTTCGCGAACTGCAATGCCATGCCTTCCGAGCCATGAATGACCAGGCTGCCGGGTTGACGGGTGGCGCCATCATGCTCGCCAATAGAGAGCAGCGTTCGCGCAACCACAATGGCAAGTTGTTTACCCAATCCGAGGTCGGCCAGCACTTCTTCCCGCGATTTTGCGCCGCTGTTCTTCAGCAACTGGGCCCACTGCTCATCTGTGATCTTGTCTGGTGCGGACTTCAGAGCGATCAGCGCCTGGGTAAGCAGTCGCTCGCCCAGTTTTGCCGACTCCTCGTATTGCATGGTCTTCATCACGTGGCGGATGCGCGATCGTGCCTTGCTGGTGACGACGAAATTCAGCCACGCGGGATTCGGTTTCGCATGTGCGGCGGTAACGATCTCGACCCGGTCGCCGCTTTTCAGCTCGGTGCGCAGTGGCACCAGCTCGTGATTGACCTTTGCTGCGACACAGCGATTGCCGATATCGGTGTGCACGGAGTAGGCAAAGTCGACGCAGGTCGCGCCATGCGGCATCGACATGATTTGTCCCTTGGGCGTGAAGACGTAAACCTCATCCGGGAACAGATCGACTTTCAGGTGCTCGAGAAACTCGGCCGCGTTGCCGGATTCCGAGTGCATCTCCAGCAGACTCTGCATCCACTGGTGCGTCTTGGTCTGCAGATCAGACAGCGACGCCCCACTTTCCTTGTACATCCAGTGTGACGCCACGCCGGCTTCGGCGATCCTGTGCATCTCCTGAGTGCGGATTTGCACTTCGATAGGCGTGCTGTAGGGGCCAAACAGGGTTGTGTGCAAGGACTGGTAGCCATTGTCCTTTGGGATGGCGATGTAGTCCTTGAATTTGCCTGGAATGGGCTTGAAGAGCTGATGCAGCGCGCCCAGTGCCAGATAGCAGGCGGGGATGTCCTTGACGATGACGCGAAAACCGTAAATATCGTAGACCTCGGCAAACGACAGCGTCTTTTCGATCATCTTCTTGTAGATGCTGTAGAGCGTTTTTTCGCGCCCCGTTACCACTGCCTCGATATTGTTCTCGTCCAGTGCCTTGCTGATGGCATCGAGGATCTTGCCAACCACTTCCCGGCGATTGCCGCGCGCGCGGGTCAGCGCCTTCATCAGTACCTGATAGCGGTGCGGGTACAGATGCTGTAGCGAGAGGTCCTGCAACTCCTGATAGAGCGCATTCAGTCCCAGGCGATTGGCGATGGGCGCGTAGATCTCCATCGTCTCACGGGCAATGCGGGCACGCTTATGCGGCTGCATTGCGATGAGGGTCCGCATGTTATGGAGGCGGTCGGCCAGCTTGATCAGGATCACGCGCACGTCGCGCGCCATCGCCAGTAGCATCTTGCGGAAATTCTCCGCCTGTTCGTGCTCCTGGGACTCGAACTGGAACCGGTCGAGTTTCGATACCCCATCGACGAGGTCGGCAACGACCTTGCCGAACTTGTCCTCGATCTCATCCTTGGTAACCGACGTGTCTTCGGTTACATCGTGTAACAGGGCGGCGGTAAGCGCCTGGGCATCGAGGCGCCATTGAAGAAGCATCTTCGATACCGCGACAGGGTGGGATATATAAGGGTCGCCAGTGCGGCGAAACTGGCCGTGATGGGCGCTCTCGCTGAATTGGTAGGCGCTGCGAAGCCGGTCAACGTCTTCCGCGCGCAGGTAATCGCCAGCCTGCGTGAATAGTGCTTCTGCCTCCGGCGTCGTCGCGGGTGCGCTTGTCTGCGTCTCCGTCCTGGGGGGCGGTGTGGTTGCCTGCTGTCCTGTCTGTAGGGGAGTCGTCATGGCATCTCGTTCCTGCGCTGGCCCGCTCCTCTATGAGGCAGTGGGTTTAGCCGACCCTAAGACCTGGTGGTGTTGAGGACCTCGAGCCCCACTTTGCCGGCTGCAATCTCGCGCAACGCTATCACCGTCGGCTTATCCTTGCTGCCATCGATCTGCGGCGTGGCTCCGGTTGCTATTTGCCGGGCCCGATAGGTTGCCGCGAGCGTAAGCTCGAAGCGGTTGGGAATACTACTCAGACAATCATCGACTGTGATTCGTGCCATACGCCGATCACTTCAGGCTGTTGATAAGATCTTTGTTTCGATCGAGCTGTGCCGCTAGCCGCAGTCGCGTGCTGCGCACGATACTGATCAGGTCCTCTACAGCGTCACCGAATTCGTCGTTGATAATAACATAGTCAAACTCATGGACATGGGCGACCTCACTCCGGGCGGCTGCCAGGCGAGCGGCGATGATCTCCTCACTGTCTTGTGCCCGTTTGGTCAACCTGCCACGCAAGGTTTGTACCGAAGGGGGTAGCACGAATATGCCGATGGCCTCTGGGATCAGGGCACGTACCTGTTCGGCTCCCTGCCAGTCGATTTCGAGCACGATGTCAAACCCCTGCCTGCGTTGCTCTTCGACCCAGTTTTGTCCGGTGCCATACATGTTTCCATGGACTTCGGCGCTTTCCAGAAACTCGCCGGCTTTGAGCATGGCCTCGAAAGTCCCTTTATCGACGAAGTGATAGTCGACGCCTTCAGTCTCGGCCGGCCGGCGGGCACGCGTGGTGTAGGAGATCGATTTGCGCGCCAGTTCGTCGCGGGCGATCAACTCCCGCACCAGCGAAGTCTTACCCGCACCAGATGGGGCGGAAACGATGATGACACTGCCGTTCATTCGATATTCTGTATTTGCTCGCGCATCTGCTCGATCAACACTTTCAGGTTCATGGCCCCTTGTGTGACAACGACGTCGGCAGATTTGGATCCGATGGTATTGGCTTCCCGGTTCAACTCCTGCATCAGAAAATCCAGGCGTTTGCCGACTGCCCCGCCTTTTGCGAGGATGCGGCGGATCTCGGATACATGCGTGGAGAGGCGTTGCAACTCTTCGTCGACATCTATTTTTGATGCAAACATGACGACCTCCTGCTTGAGCCGGTCGTTTTCGGGTTCGAGCATGGCTTCGCGCAGACGCGTCGAGAGTTTCTCCTCATAGGCGGTGACCAGCTGTGGTATCCGTGGCGCCAGGTCGCTGACGATGGCATCGATGCTGTCAGCCCGTTCGAGCAACACGGCCTTGAGTTTTTCACCCTCGCGGGCACGTGCAGCACCCAGGTCAGCGCAGGCCTGATCGACCAGTTGCAGACATTTTTCCCTGAGAATGTCGACGGGAATGCTCTCGTTACCCAGCATGCCGGGCCAACGCAGCACGTCGATTACCCGCAGCGTCTGTGCTTCGGGCACGGCCACCCGGACTTTTTCACCAAGTTCCGCCAGATGCGCGAGCAGGATTTCATCGAGCCGCATCGCTGTCAGCGTTGGTGCGACCGTGAAGCTGATCCGGCACTCGACCTTGCCGCGTGAAACTTTTTTGGAAATCCGCTCGCGCAGGTCCGGTTCGAGTACCCGCAGCTCCTCGGGCATCCTGAACTGAATGTCGAGGTAACGATGGTTGACTGATCGCAAGTCGAGACTGAGTCCTCCTACGGGTGACTCGTCTGTGACCGCGGCGTAACCGGTCATGCTGGAGATCATCGGATTCGAGCTTTACAAGGCAGGAGAAATCCCACCACAATCAGGTGGACGAAAACGATAACACAGAATCGGCGGCCGACTTTGCCGTCGAATTCGGTGCCCGCCCGCGCGGCGCGGGCACCCTGCCATTGGAGGAAACCGGATGCGCCAGAACGGACGCGGTGCGCGCGAATTGCGCGCGATCCGTATTCACCGCAATTACATACGTCACGCAGAAGGCTCGGTTCTGATCGAATGTGGTCAAACCCGGGTGATCTGTACCGCCAGTATCGAGGAACGCGTGCCCGCATTTCTCAAGGGAAAGGGACAGGGCTGGCTGACGGCGGAATACGGCATGTTGCCCCGCTCGACCAACTCGCGCATGGACAGAGAAGCGGCCCGGGGCAAACAATCCGGGCGTACCCAGGAGATTCAGCGGCTCATCGGCCGCAGTCTGCGGGGGGTGACGAACCTGTCGTTGCTCGGCGAACGTACGGTGCACATCGATTGTGACGTAATCCAGGCTGATGGCGGCACGCGTACCGCGAGTATTACCGGGGCATATGTCGCCTGGCACGATGCGGCGAGCCATCTGCTGCGCAACAAGGCCATCGCCAAGTGGCCGATACTAGACCACGTGGCCGCGATCTCGGTGGGTATCTATCAAGGTGAGCCGGTGCTTGACCTCGATTACGCCGAGGATTCCGGTTGCGATACGGACATGAACGTGGTGATGAATGGCCAGGGTGGTCTGATCGAGGTGCAGGGAACGGCAGAGGGTGCTGCATTCAGCCGCGCAGAACTCGATACCATGATTGATCTTGCTTCTAAAGGGATCGGGCAACTGGTCGAAATCCAGAAGTCGGCGCTCGAACAGTGAGCATCGAGCCCCTGTCTGGCCGGCTGGTGCTTGCTTCCGGCAACCCGGGCAAGATTCGCGAGATTACCCGTCTGCTTGCACCGCTTGGCCTGGAAATCATTGCACAGAACAGCCTCGGTGTGACACCTGCCGAGGAACCGCATCCGACATTTGTCGAGAATGCGCTTGCCAAGGCCCGTCACGCCAGCGCCGAGACTGGTTTGCCGGCGGTGGCGGACGACTCGGGCATCTGTGTCGCCGCTCTCGATGGCGCGCCGGGGGTGCACTCGGCCCGATATGCCGGACCGTCGGCATCGGATGAAGAAAACAATGCCCGCCTGTTACGTGAACTGGGTGACATTTCAGATCGCCGAGCCCACTACTACTGTGTGATCGTGCTGGCGCGTCATGCCAACGATCCGCAGCCGATCATCGCTGAAGGCGAATGGCACGGTGAAATCGTACGCGAGCCGCGTGGCAACCGCGGCTTTGGCTACGATCCATTGTTTCTTGACCGCGCATCCGGACGCACCGGTGGCGAGCTGGCGCCGGCTCGGAAAAACCGCGTCAGCCACCGCGGCAAGGCGATGCGCAAATTGTTGCGCGTGCTGAAGCAGTCTTCCGGACATTGAACATTGCATCGGCACCTGGGCGTCTTTGCACTGCTAGCGGCGGATGCTGAGGATGGTAAATCCTTCGCCGATCAATGCACGGTCGGCGGCACCCTTGAATCCGGCGCTGGCGAGCAACTGTTCCTGCTCTTCGCGTTTCGGAATCACGTTGCCCCAGGTCATTTCTTCAAACGCGGTCTGTAGCGGAAACTGGAACTCCGGCCGGCGTGCTTCCTCGAGACTGCTCGGGTAGGTTTCGTCAATGATCAGCAGCCAGCCCCCCGGCTTGAGTACGTGGGCGCAGCCGTCGATGACGTGTTGCCTGATTTGTGGTGCGATTTCATGGAGCACCTCGATCATGACAACGGCATCAAAGCTGGCTTTCGGCAAGTCAGCCACGTCGCTTTCAATCACTTCAACGCGTGATTCCAGGCCCGCCATGCCAATCTTGTTGCGCGCGATCTCGATGCCGGTTGGATCGATATCGACGCCGGTGCAATGCGCCTTCGGCCAGGCTTTGGCCAGATGCATGAGAAAGCGGCCGGTGCCGCAGCCGACTTCCAGCACCTTGGCGCCATTTTCCAGGTGCTGCGTCATGTCTTGCAGATCGGGCAGGATCTTGCGCGCAGTGGCCATATGAAGGCCGCCGATGGCATCCCCGATGGTGTCGGCGAAAGCGTGGCTGCGCCCCTGAAACGGTACGGTCTCGCCGCTGTGAAATGCCTTGCGGCAGCGCTCGAAGTCTTCGGTCATGAAAGTCGTGCCCAGTCGCACGTAACCGGTCAGGTCGCGGGGATGGCCCGGCGAGGCGAGGATCTTGTCAAAGTGCGGCGCAAGCCGGAAGCGACGCTGCTCGTCGGCATCGAGCAACCCCAGACCGTAAGCAGTCATGCACCAGACGTCGACATAGTGAGGGTGCAGCTTGAGCGCGGCGGCAATTTCTTCGGAGGTTCGATCGGGGGTCTCAGCGAGCGCTTTGAACAGGCCCAGATCAACTCCGATATCAATCAGAAAAATGGTATTGAATCCGCGCCGCCAGGTAAAGATTTTCGCAACCTGTTCGTCGACGCTGATCTGCGCCTTGCTGGCGTCAGGTTTGTTCACGGTTTTTCTCCCCCTTGCATCGATACTCGGCGAGATTAACAGATCGGGCGCGGACCGACTGAACCGATACAATGAAACCGATGCCTGCCATGAGTCAAACTATCCAGTTTCCGGGCGCGCTACGCCTGGCGGCGTTGCCGCCGTTGGCTCTGTATGTGCACATTCCATGGTGTGTGCGCAAGTGCCCTTATTGCGACTTCAATTCGCACGAAATGCGCGGTGACCTGCCGGAGGAAGCGTACGTCGATGCGCTGGTGAGAGATCTGGAAATGGCACTGCCTTCGGTGTGGGGCCGCCCTGTCTATTCCGTTTTCCTCGGCGGGGGCACGCCGTCGCTGTTCTCCCCCGGTTCGATCGACCGGTTGTTGTCCGAAGTGCGTGCGCGGCTGATGTTGGTGCCGGATGCCGAAGTCACCCTTGAAGCCAATCCGGGGACGATCGAGGCCGGACGGTTTGCAGGATTTCGCCAAGCCGGCATCAATCGCCTGTCACTGGGCGTGCAAAGCCTTAATCCGCAACACTTGCAAGCGCTTGGACGGATTCATGACCGGCAGCAGGCATTGGATGCCATCAAGGCGGCAAGTCGCTGTTTTGCCAACGTCAATGTCGATCTGATGTACGCGCTGCCGGAGCAAACGCTCGATCAAGCCACCGGCGACCTGAGCGAAGTGCTTGAGTACGCGCCACAGCATGTCTCCGCCTATCACCTCACCATCGAACCCAATACCTGGTTTCATCGCTTCCCGCCGCCGCTGCCGGAGCAGGATGCGGCGGCCGACATGCAAGAGGCAATTGAAGCGCTGTTGCACGAACGTGGTTACCAACACTACGAAACATCGGCGTTTGCGCAGGCTGGGCATCAGTGCCGGCACAATGTGAACTACTGGCGTTTCGGGGATTACCTCGGAATCGGCGCCGGCGCACATTCGAAAATCTCCTTCCCGGATCGGATCGTCAGGGAAATGCGCTACAAGCAGCCGCGCGAGTATCTGCAGCGGGTCGCTGGCGGTGCGCCGCTGCAAGTTTCGCAAGTGGTGGCCGCCGACGATTTGCCTTTCGAGTTCATGATGAATGCCCTGCGCCTGAGCGATGGCGTTGATCGGAGCCTGTTTTCCGAGCGCACCGGGCTGCCAATTTCAGTGATTGCGCCGCAACTCGAACGAGCCGTGACACTGGGTTTGATGGATGATTCCCATCAGCGGCTGCAGCCCACGCTCAAAGGCCAGCGCTTCTTGAATGACTTATTGGCCTTGTTTCTGGATCCGGCGCGCTAGGAGAGGTCCGCTGTGGTTCAGCGGCGGCGGAAGACGATGTCCCAGACGCCGTGCCCGAGCCGCAGTCCGCGAGACTCGAACTTGGTTTGCGGGCGGTAGGGCGGGCGCGAGGCATAAGTCTCAGCCGTGTTCTCCAGCAGTGGCTCCTGCGAAAACACCTCGAGAATCTGTTCGGCGTAATCCTGCCAGTCGGTGGCAACGTGAAAGTAGCCGCCGCGTTCAAGGCGTAGCGCAAGTTCATGTACGAACGCCGGTTGTAACAAACGGCGTTTGTGATGGCGCTTCTTCGGCCATGGGTCGGGGAAAAACACGTGTACTGCGTGCAGACTTCCCGGCGCGATCATGTCGCGCACCACTTCAACCGCGTCATGCTGGATGACGCGTACATTATCCAGGCCGTGTTCGGCAATCCGTTTGAGCAGACTGCCGACTCCGGGGGAGTGCACTTCGATACCGATGAAATTCGTACCCGGTTCGCCTGCGGCGATGCTCGCGGTGGTTTCGCCCATGCCAAAACCGATCTCCAGGGTTGTTGGTGCATGGCGCCCGAACGCGGCATCGAAATCGAGCGGGTCAAGCGAGTACGGCAATCCGTAGACGGGCAGCAGCGTCTCGCAGGCGAGGTGCTGGGCGCGTGTCATCCGCCCCTGGCGGAGAACGAAGCTGCGGATTGGTCGAGGCGTATCGGTGGTCACCGGGCGCGCGCCCCAGCGCCGGATCGGCGCATTCAGGCCGCTTTGTTGTCCGGTTCCGATGCGCCAATAATGCCCGTGCTCGGTGAACTGGGCGCGGCGCGGTAGGTCTTCCTGGGCATGCGTCCGGCGAGGAAAGCCTCGCGTCCGGCTTCGACTGCCTTGCGCATGGCCGACGCCATCAGGACGGGATCGCGGGCGGCGGCGATGGCCGTGTTCATCAGGATTGCATCACATCCCAGTTCCATGGCGATGGCGGCATCGGATGCGGTGCCGACGCCGGCGTCGACAACAACCGGCACGTTGGCGTTGTCGATGATGATTTGCAGGTTCCATGGATTGAGAATGCCCATGCCCGAACCAATCAGCGACGCCAGCGGCATCACCGCAACACAACCAATTTCCTCGAGCTGCTTGGCAATGATCGGATCGTCGGAGGTGTAGACCATGACCTTGAAGCCTTCCTTGACCAGTGTCTCGGCCGCTGCAAGCGTCTCGACCACGTTCGGAAACAGGGTTTCCGGATCGCCCAGTACCTCCAGTTTCACCAAATCGTGACCGTCGAGCAGTTCGCGCGCGAGGCGCAAGGTGCGTACCGCGTCACGCGCGGTGTAGCAGCCGGCCGTGTTCGGCAGCATGGTGAACTGTGCAGGTGGTACGTAATCGAGCAAACTGGGTTCACCAGCGCTTTGCCCGATATTGGTGCGGCGAATGGCCACAGTCACTATCTCGGTTCCGCTGGCGTCGATTGCAGCGCGCGTTTGTTCAAAGTCGCGGTACTTTCCAGTACCGACGATAAGGCGGGAGTTGAATGTGCGTTCGCCGATGAGGAGTTGGTCCATGTTGCTGTCACTCAAAACGGTTTTGATCGGGAAGGCATGCTCTGCGGAACGAGCCCGCAGCCTGCCGGTTGGTTCCTGGCCGCGGCGCTAACCGCCGCCAACCGCGACGACGATTTCCAGTTTGTCGCCGCTTGTCAGACGCTGCTCGCCGAACAGGCTGCGCGGCACGATTTCACCATTGCGCTCCAGGGCCACTCGTTTTCCGGCAAGCGACATCGCCTCGAGCAGTTGAGAAACCGTGATTTCGCGATCGAATTGTCGCGATTGGCCATTGACTGTGAGTTCGATCACTTCAGCGTTTGGCAATAATGTTGCCAGACAGGTTCCAAACTGCGATTTTATCATTACACCCGCCCGGCAAGGCTGTTGCCGATCTCAGTTTTCCCGAAGCGAGCGTTGCAGAAAACCCGTGATGGGGTCGAGGAAGTACTGTAATGCCGTGCGATCCGCGGTCTTGATATAAAGCTCGGCCGGCATACCGGCTTGCAGGTGAAGATCACCGGCCTTGTGCAATTCCTCGGGCGTGCCCCGAACGTGCGCGACGCAGTAGAAGGTGTTGTTTGCCTTGTCTTCGAGCCGGTCGGCCGAAATGTAGATGACTTCTCCCGGCACGACCGGTGTCATGCGGCGCCGGAATGAGGTCAGGCGAACATCGGCCTCGGCGCTCTCATGCAGGGAGCTGATGTCTTTTTGGCTGGACTCTGGCTTCAATGATCAGGTCTGCGTCGGCTGGCACGATGTCCAGGATCGGCCACTTGCGCCACTTGACGGCTTTCCGTCGTGCCAGCGTTTCGGCACAATCGAATACACAGCATGTTCGCTGGAATTTTCGAGTCGCCGTGACCCCCGATCTGCTTCTTTATCCCGTTGCCGCCGCCGCAGGCCTTGCCGCGGTCCTGAGAGCGCCGTGGCGCCGATTCCGCGACAGCGGCTTCCAGCACGTGTTCCTCGGCGCTTGCGTAGCCGTTCTTTTTATCTGGCGGATGCGGGTGGGTATTGTGCCGGCGGTGCCGATGCATCTTCTATGCATGACCACGCTGAGCCTGATGTTCGGGATGCCGCTGGCCATCCTCGCTGCAGCCCTTCTGACCAGCGCCATGTGCGTGATGGGCATCGAAATATGGTCGACATGGCCCGGGAATTTTCTTGCATTCGGTGTCGTGCCGGTGCTGGTTACCTGGGCGGCCCTGAACGCGAGCAGGCGCTTTCTTCCACCCAACCCGTTCATCTACATATTCGTCTGCGCGTTTTTCGGTGCCGCCGCCGCCATGCTGGCGGCGATGCTGGCCAACGGTGTGCTGCTGCTCGGATTCGATCAGATCTCGTTCAGGCAGTTTAAGGAAAGCTACCTGGCGATCATGCCGCTGATGATGTTTCCGGAGGCGTTTATCAATGGGCTTGTGGTCACCGGCCTCGTCGTATTCAAGCCGCTCTGGATTCCCAGCTTCGACGACGAGGTGTACCTGAAAAGCTAGGTTTCGCAGTTGAAACGCTACCTTCTCGGTGACTCGCCATTTGGTGTTATTTGGCCTTCAGTCGCACTAAAATAGCCGCTGTCGCGGGCGTAGTTCAATGGTAGAACATTAGCTTCCCAAGCTAAGAACGTGGGTTTGACAACCAACAGTCCGGGGGGCTGTTGGTTGGACGCCGGCGCGAAATGCGCTGGCGGTCCCGACAAGCCCATCGAGGCTTGGAGGGATGGCCGGACCGCAGAGGCAATGCGGGACGGACACAATTTCATCATCTGGAATCGACCGTCGGGAATGGTGTAAATTCGGAGGCTGCATTCTGCGGGTGTAGTTCAATGGTAGAACATTAGCTTCCCAAGCTAAGAACGTGGGTTCGATTCCCATCACCCGCTCCAACAAACAAGAGGACCCTACGGAGTCCTCTTGTTTGTTGGGTTGGACGATGGGTGCGAAGCCAACGGGTTCCACAACCGAATGTCCGGGGAACATTCGGTTGGACGCCGTGCACTATAAGCGTAGCGGTGCGGTCCTGAGCGCGAATTGCGCGAGGGATGATTGGTCGCCCTGAGGCGATCCAATCATAATCCCACCTGCTTGATCTCTCGAACTCGCAATGCGGCTACGAAAGGGCCCTTCAGGGGCCCTTTTATTTGCCAGGATGGCCCTGATGGAATGGGCGTCACCGGGCTCGCCAATCAGGCCTGCGGACTCCCGTTGCCTTCATTCTGCGGCGATAATAACGGGTGAAACGGGGTCGGACGCGGTCGCGGATTGGCAGGCTGACGCGGGATCTGCCCGGGTGTGCGCCGGGCTCAGTCGTTGACAGATGAGGAGTTCGCAGACGTGAAGTATCTGAAGATCGGTCTATATGTGGTGATCGTGATGGTCGTCGTCTTTGGCGCTGTTCTCGCCTACATTGCGGCGACATTCGATCCGAATGAATACAAGGGGCAACTCGTCGATCTGGTGCATGAAAAGACCGGCCGTAACCTGAACATCGAGGGCGATATCCGCCTGACGTTCTTCCCGAAGATCGGCGTTGGTCTGGGACCGACGCAGCTGTCCGAGCGTGACTCGGAGACTGAGTTCGCTGGTGTGGACGATCTTCGCGTGGCGCTTGCGTTGCTACCCTTGCTGTCAAAGCAGATCGTCGTCGATGAAGTTGTGGCCGACGGGTTGCGTGCGAAGCTTGTGAAACATGCTGATGGCACCACCAACATTGATGATCTCGCCAAAACCGGGGAAGAAAAGAAACCACAGGAGGGGCAGGCGGAAGAGGGGTCGCCTGAGACCGGTGAGTCGCCGATGAAACTGGACGTACAGGGCGTGCGCATCAATAACGGGAGCTTTGTTCTGCGCGACGAGCAGGCTGGCGCGACCTATGAAATTTCGGAGCTTTCTCTCAAAACCGGGCGCATCGCTCAGGGTGTGCCGACACAGTTTGAATACAGCGCAGTGGTCAAGGCGAACAAACCGCAGGTGGATTTGCGTACTCGTGCGTCGGGCACACTGGAAGCGGACACTGCTTCACAGATATTCAAGGTCACCGGTTTGAAATCAAGTGCCGAAGGTCTGGCGGCGACGGTCAGCGATCTCAAGCTGACAGTTTCAGCAGCCGATGTCGAAGCGCAGCCAGCGATCCAGAGAACCGCAGTCAACGAACTGGCTCTCGAGATGTCAGGCGTGATGGACAAGGACCGTTTTGCCGTCACGGGGTCGGCGCCAAGAATTCTGCTCGACAAGACCGCAGTGACCGTTGAACAACTGGCCGCCGACATTACTGGTGTGTTTGCCGGTACTGAACTTACGGACGGCAAAATTGAGTTGCCGAAACTGGCGATGGATCTGCAAAGCCAGAATATTGACCTGAAGGGCCTGACGATACGGGCTGCGGGCAAACAGGCGGATAACACATTTTCGGCTACGCTCGATGCCCCGCAATTGGCGATTACGCCAAAACAAGCCAGCGGCGAGGCAATCAAAGCGGCGGTTCAGGCGCGCGGACCACAATTGCAGGCCGATGCAAAGGTATTGCTCTCGGCCGTCACCGGCTCGGCGAGTGCCCTGAACATTGGTGAGCTTGCCATTGATCTGGATGCGAAGCAGGGTGAGAACGCGGTTAAAGGCCGGGTCAAGACACCGGTATCGGGTGACCTGGAAAAACAGCGGTTTCGCCTGAGCCGGATTGATGGGCAATATGACGTGCAGTCCCCGGCATTGCCGATGAAGCGCACAACCATTCCGCTGTCCGGCCGCGTCGATGCGGACCTGAAAGATCAAGCAGTCAAGGTTGATCTGAAAACCCGTTTCGACGAGTCAAAGATCGATGGCACTTTCAGTATGCGCGACTTCGCGAAACCGTTTATTCAGTTCGATGCGGCGGTCGACAAACTCGACCTGGACCGCTATCTCGAAAGCGGTGATGCGAAAACGGGAGAGAAAAAGGCCCCGGCAGGCCGTGAGGAAAAAAGCGATTCGCGCATTGATTTGTCCGGACTCAAAGAGCTGAATCTCGATGGCAAGCTACGCATCGGATCGCTGGTCGCTTCGAACGTCAAGTTGTCCGATGTGCGCGTTACGGTCAAGGCGAAAGACGGCAAGGTCGAAATCAATCCAATGCTGGCGAACCTGTATGGCGGGTCGGTGCGCAGTGTGATGCAAGCCGATGCCAACACCAACCAGTTCGCGATCAAACAGAACCTGTCGGGTATTACCATCGGGCCATTGCTGCAGGATGCGCTTGACCAGGACATGCTCGAAGGGCGCGGCAGCGTCGATCTGGACCTGACGGCGCAGGGCGATACCGTTGGGGCTCTGATGAAGACACTCAGCGGTGAGGCCGGTGTGCTGCTCAAGGACGGCGCGATCAAGGGGATCAACCTGGCGCAGTCGCTGCGCAGTGCCGGTGACATGCTCTCGCTCAAGCGTGATACCGAAACCGCGGCGTCACCAACGGAGAAAACGGATTTCTCCGAACTCAAAGCCAGTTTCAAGATCGACAAGGGCCAGGCGCGTAATGAAGATTTGACATTGAGTTCACCGTTCATTCGTCTGAACGGTGCCGGCAGCCTGAACCTGGTCGAGAGCAGTATCGATTATGTCGCCAACACGTCACTGGTGGCGACATCGACCGGACAGGATGGCAAAAGTGCGGATGACGTGGCCGGTATTACGGTGCCGGTGCGGGTTCACGGCCCGATAACGGCGCTCAAATACGAACTGCAATTCTCCGATGCGATTCAGCAGCAGGCGAAGCAGCGCCTGAAAGCCGAGGAGACCAAACTCAAGAAGAAACTTGAATCGAACCTGACCGAGCAGTTGCTTGGTGGAGATTCCGGCGACGCGAAGACCGAGGGAGAGGCTGCCGGGTCGGCTGCGCCGACAGACAAACCCGAAGACGAATTGAAGAAGCGGTTGAAAGACTTGTTCAAATGATCATGTTGCGGGGTCAGGTTTGAAGCAGGCCGGGCAAGATTTTGCTGCCAGCGTGGTTGCCTGGCAGCGTGACTTTGGCCGACATGACCTGCCGTGGCAGAATACCGGCGACCCGTACCGCATCTGGCTCTCGGAGATCATGCTGCAACAGACGCAGGTCAGCGCGGTGGCTCCGTACTTCTGGCGTTTTCTCGAACGGTTTCCAACCTTGCAGGACCTGGCAGAGGCGCCCCAGGACGACGTGCTGGCGGTATGGAGCGGCCTGGGTTACTACGCACGGGCGCGCAATCTGCACTGCGCGGCACAGCACATCGTGCAAGCGCATGGCGGGGTTTTCCCGGAGCGGTTTGAGGACATTGTGGCCTTGCCAGGCGTGGGACGTTCGACTGCAGGGGCGATTGCGGTATTCGCCTTTGGCCAGCGCCATTCCATCCTCGACGGCAACGTCAAACGGGTGCTTGCGCGTTGTTTTGGCATCGAGGGCTATCCCGGTGTCAAAGCCATCACAGATCGCCTGTGGGCACTGGCCGGCGATCTTCTACCTGAACAGGATGTGCAGGCCTATACCCAAGGGTTGATGGATATGGGAGCGCAAGTGTGCACTCGCTCTAATCCACAGTGCGAGCGCTGCCCACTGGTGCGGCAGTGCGAGGCAAAGCGACTCGATCTCGTTGACGACCTGCCAACGCCGCGACCAAAGAAATCACGGCCACAGCGTTCGACCGTGATGCTGGTGATGGAGCACGGTGGCGCATTGTTGATGGAAAAGCGCCCGGCGGCCGGAATCTGGGGCGGGTTGTGGAGCTTTCCGGAAATCGATGCTGCCGATGACGCTGTGCAGGTGTGTGGCAGCCGTTTCGGCGCTGACGTGAGCGCTGTTGATCCAATGTCGCTGATCGAGCATGGGTTTACCCACTTCTCGTTAACGATCGCGCCATTGCTGTGCCGGGTACGGGCGCAACCGTTGCAGGTGGAGATGCCGGGCCGGGCCTGGCTTCGGCCCGACGAAGCGATGCAATACGCGATACCGGTGCCGGTGCGAAAGCTGGTCTCGCAGTTGCGCGGCCGCGTTGGACAGCCGCCGGAAAAGCTGGCTCAGGACGGCTGAAACATTTTCGATATCGTTGCCAGCCGTTGCGCCGTACTGCGTTGTTCCAGTAGCGCCTGTTTGCGCTGTGAGTCGATGGGTAACAACTCGCAAAGGCGATAGCTGACCCATTCAGGGTCGTCGAGCTGCATGCTTTCGGAAAAGGATTTATCTGCCACCTGGTTGGCAACGCGCTCGAGTGCATCCCGGCAGATCCCGAAACTGGTTGAGTCGATGTCTGCGTTGTCGCTGGCAAGCCACTGCGCGGTTCCCAAGACCAAACCGTTGGCCTGAACCGAGGATTCGACAAGGCGAAAGACGCGTTCGCCGGTGCATAGCAGGTGGAACAGGTTCGGGTGCGGCATGTCCCATTGCGCAATGCGGGCGCTGCAGCCAACCAGTTCGTGCTCGGCCGGTGCCCCGACTTCCTGTCCCTGGCGAATGCGGCACACGCCGAAAACCGAATCGTCGCGCACGCACCCCTTGGTCATTTCCACATAGCGCTGTTCAAAGATCTTGAGCGGGAGGGTGGCGCCGGGGAAAAGGACCAGCCCAAGCGGAAAGATGGGAATGCGAACGGTGTCCGGTTGAGCCGCTGCGGCACTTGTGTGATCAGACTCCATCGCGTCGTTCCCCCCAGCGTGACATCAGTTCGTGTTCGATGTCTAACTGGTCGAGGATGCGGGCAACGACGAAATCAACCAGTGCATCAACGGTGTCCGGAAGATGATAGAAACCCGGGTTGGCCGGCAAGACAGTGGCGCCGGCACGGCTCAGACGCAGCATGTTTTCGAGGTGAATGGTGGATAATGGTGTTTCGCGCGGCACCAGAATCAATGGGCGTCTTTCTTTGAGCATCACATCGGCTGCGCGTTCAATCAGGTTATCGGCCAACCCGCTTGCGACCGCAGCCAGCGTGCCCATCGTGCACGGACAGATCACCATGGCATCTGCCGGGTTTGACCCCGACGCGACCGGTGCAAACCATTCTTCGCGCCCGAAAACGCGAAGCTGCCCTTCCTCAGGCGAGTACCGCTGCGTCAGTACTGCAGCCGCTTCGCTGGCCCGCGCCGGTAGTGACAGATTCATTTCCTGCCGCGCAACGATCTGCGCGGCCTGCGAGTAAATGAGGTAAACACGCGTTGGTGAGCGCAGCAGACATTCGAGCAGCCTCATGCCATAAGGCATGCCAGAAGCGCCCGTGAGCGCCAGTGTGACAGTACGCTGCGGAGTCACTGGGCGGGGATGGCGCTGGGCCATTCAGTCATTGCTGGTGATCACGCCGCAAGTTCGCGATGGCGAACGAGCACCTGGCGGGTTTTGCCAAAATAGGCCGAAAGCTGCTCGGCGAAATAAACCGAGCGGTGGCGTCCACCGGTACAGCCAATTGCCACAGTGAGGTAGCTTCGGTTGTCGCGAATGAAACAGGGGAGCCAACGCTCCACATACGCGCGGATGTGTTCAATCATGTCCCGAACGTCCGGGTTGGCTTCGAGAAAAGAGGTGACCTCCGAATCACGTCCGGTCAAGTCGCGAAGCCGCGGATCGTAATGCGGGTTTGGCAGGCAGCGCACGTCGAACACAAAATCCGCGTCGAGCGGAATGCCGTGCTTGAACCCGAACGACTGAAACAACAGCACAAGCCCGGTATCGCCCAGGGACAACAGGTCACGAACCCAATTCCTGAGCGCATTCGGGTTTAACTCACTGGTATCGATGCGATGCCCCAAGGTGCCTACATTTTCCAGTAGTTCGCGTTCGAGCTCGATGCTCTCAATCAGCGTGCGATCGTCTTTAGCAAGAGGATGCCGCCTGCGAGTTTCGGAAAAACGTTTGACCAGGGTTTCCGCTTTCGAGTCGAGAAACACGATGTGTGTCTCGAGTTCGCTGGATTTCATCTGTTCCAGTTGATCGGGCAAATGCGTCAGGCTGGATCCACTGCGCACATCAATACTGATGGCGACACGCTGCGTTCCACTGCTGCGCAGGAAGTTGACCGTTTCCTGAAGTAACTGGGCGGGCAGGTTATCCACACAGTAATAGCCGCTGTCTTCGAGAACCTTGAGCGCGATACTCTTTCCGGAACCCGACAATCCGGTAATGATGACCAACTGCATCATGTTATGGCCGGCCCCGAGCCTGGTAATTTCTGGTCGGGCATGCAGATGCAAATCATCGACCGGGCGGGCATGCCTACTCCTGGGACCCGAGGTAACGTTCCTGCCTTTGAATAAATTCCTGTGTACTGTCGATGCCGCGCAACTGCAGCACATAGTTGCGCACTGCTGCTTCGACCAGAACGGCAAGATTGCGACCAGCGGCGACCGGTAATTGCACAGTGCGGATGTCAACATCGAGAATGCGGTCGACACTGGCATTCAGTGGCAGGCGCTCGACTCCCGGCAGGTTACCGCCAACCGGTTTTTCGAGCTGAACAATCAATTTCAGGTTCTTGCGCCGGCGAACCGCCGTCTCGCCAAATATGGTGCGAATGTTGAGCATGCCCAGGCCGCGCACTTCCAGAAAATCCATCAGCAGTTGCGGACTGCGCCCTTCCAGCGTACGTGGCGCGATGTGGTAGAGCTCAACAACGTCGTCAGCAACGAGCCCCGAACCGCGCGAGATGAGCTCGAGCGCGAGTTCACTCTTGCCAACGCCGCTCTCGCCAGTGAGCAGAACACCGACGCCAAGCACATCGAGCAATACGCCATGACGTGTGACGAATTCGGCCAACGCTCGCCCAAGATAGGTGCGCAAGACCCAGATGATCTGCAAACTTGCCATCGGGGATCCAAGAATCGGGATGTGTCTCGTCTCGCCGAAATCGGCCAGTGAAGGTGGAGCCGCCTCGCCATCGGCCAGAATCACGCATACCAGTCCGCTATCTGCAATGCGCTCCAGCGCACTGCGCTGGGACTGGTCATTCAGGCTGGAAAAATACGCCGCTTCCGTTCGGCTGAAAATCTGGATCCAGTTCGGGTGTACCAGATTAAGGTGGCCAATCAGACCTTCCGACGACTGATTGACATCGGCACCATCGAGAACAGGCGCCGCGTCGCGCGATCCCGAAACCCACTTCAGGTCAAGCGCGTCGGCGTTTTCGTCAAACAGCTGCGCGACGCTGATCCGGGGCATGCGGCTCCCACTCGACGATGACGCGCTGCGCTGTGCTGGCATCAGCGGCATCGCTCAACGCTGTTCGAATGTCGCGTTCGCTGAACATCTGTGCCAGTTCGGAAAGGATTTGCAGGTGCTGGTCCGTTGCCTTCTCGGGCACCAGCAGAACGAAGATCAGGTTAACCGGGTTGCCGTCAGGCGCTTCGAACGGAATGGGCACTTGTGTGCGGATGAAGGCACCGGCCGCTTCCTTCAGCCCTCCGATACGGCCGTGAGGAATGGCGACGCCGTGTCCAAGCCCGGTTGAGCCGAGCCGTTCACGTGCCAGCAGCGCGTCGAAAACCTTGCTCCGGCTAATGCCAAGTGTGTTTTCGAACAATAGTCCGGCATGCTCGAATACGCGCTTCTTGCTTGTTACGTCCAGATCCAGAAGGACAAAGCCGTCCGGAAGAAGTTGTTCGAGCAATGACATGATGCGTAATCCGGCGTCTAGCCCTGGGCGCGCCGAATGGACTCCTGGTTGTGGTGGTCGGCAAGCTTTTCCTTGTACTTGAGTACCACACGATCGAGTTTATCCGCCAGACTATCAATGGCGGCGTACATATCTTGGTCAACGGACTCGCAGTAAAGATCCTTGCCGCTCAGATGCACTTTCGCCTCTATCTTCTGATCCAGTTTGTTGACGGAGAGGATGATGTCAACGTCCATAACCTGGTCAAAGTGACGGGAAATTCGAGCCAGTTTTTCATTGATGTAGTCATTGATGGCTGGCGTGACGTCGAGATGGTGCCCGGAGACCTTCAAGTTCATTCAATACTCTCCTGAGGAACTTTGTTGGCTAGATGGATTTGCGCAGATTGACGGGAAGGATCTGCAGCGATTCACGGTATTTCGCGATGGTCCGGCGTGCCACGACGATTCCCTGTTTGCCGAGAATCTCTGAAATCTGGCTATCAGAAAGCGGACTACGCCGATCTTCTTCACCTACCAGTTGCTTGATCAGTGCACGGATTGCGGTGGCCGAGCATGCACCCCCGGTTTCCGTGGTGACGTGGCTCCCAAAGAAATACTTGAGCTCGAAAATACCGCGCGGGGTGAACATGAATTTCTGGGTCGTGACGCGCGATACCGTGGATTCATGCAAATCGAGTGTTTCGGCAATTTCGCGTAACACCAGGGGGCGCATGGCGACTTCACCGTGCTCGAAGAAATGCCGTTGCCGATCAATAATTGCCTGCGACACACGCAGGATGGTATCGAAACGCTGCTGGACGTTCTTGATGAGCCATTTGGCTTCCTGTAGCTGGCCCGAGAGTTGTTGCAGGCTGGCATCACGATTGCGATGGAGGATATCAGCGTACATGCGATTAACGCGTAACTTGGGCATCGCGTCCGGGTTGAGCGAGGCCACCCACATGCCTTTCACCTTGCGCACAACCACATCGGGGATAACGTATCTGGCTTCACCGCCGTTGTAGTTTGCCGCCGGGCGCGGATTCAAATGGGTGATCAGGTTTTGCACACCCCGCAACGTGTCATCGTCACAGCGAAGAATCTTCTTTAGTTTGGTGTAGTCGCGAACGGCAAGCGTGTCGAGGTGATCACGCACGACGTGAAGGGCCTGGTCGCGAAATTCCGTGTCTTCGGGCAGCGCCTCGATCTGCAACGCGAGACAC
Source organism: Burkholderiales bacterium (assembly GCA_050050435.1). GTDB lineage: Bacteria > Pseudomonadota > Gammaproteobacteria > Burkholderiales > Eutrophovitaceae > SG8-40. Next base: position 30,275 of record JASFUE010000002.1, read on the forward strand.
TCGCCGATACTACGGGCGCCAACGCCCGCCGGTTCCAGGCTTTGCAGATATTTCAGTGCAATGCCCAAATCTTCGGCGTCGAGTTCGAGCTCTTCCGGCAACAGTGCCGCGAGTTCCTCCAGGTCGTCCTGGAGAAAGCCGTCGTCATCGAGGTTGTCGATCAGGTACGCAACCAGTTGGGTGTCCCGTTCCGACAGTTGCATCAGCGACAGTTGCGAACGCAGGTGTTCGCGCAAGGTGTCACTACCGGCAGCCTGTGGCGGCTCCGCGTCATCGTCGTCGGATTCGGGATTTCCGTAGGAGCTGTACCCTTCATCGCCAGTCCACTCGGACGTTTCGGCCGTTTCCTGCCGCGAGACGGTTTCGGTCGGACTGGTGGTCGTCGTCGCAAGCCCGCTATCGTGGCTATCGGACGAGGCGGGAGCTGGAGACTCTTCCTCTTCTTCGCGCTCGAGCAGCGGGTTCTCCTGTAGAAAACGTTCGATTTCCTGATTGAGCTCGAGCGTTGAGAGCTGCAATAGCCGGATCGACTGCTGCAACTGGGGCGTCAGCGTCAGATGCTGGGAAAGCTTGAGCTGCAGTGAGTGTTTCATGTTGGAAGCGACGCCGGCACGGCTTGTGTTGGGAGCGGGATACGCATCTACAGACGGAAATGTTCGCCGAGATAAACTTTTCTTACGCGTTCATTATAAACGATTTCTTCCGGGTTTCCGCATGCCAGCACGGAACCGTCGTTGATAATGTAGGCGCGATCGCAGATACCCAGTGTTTCACGCACATTGTGGTCGGTTATCAGTACGCCAATTTTACGTTCTTTAAGAAACCGGATGATTTTCTGGATGTCGAGCACCGCGATCGGGTCAACGCCAGCAAAGGGTTCGTCAAGCAGGATAAAGTGGGGTTCGGTTGCCAGCGCGCGGGCAATTTCGGCCCGTCGGCGCTCGCCGCCGGACAGGCTGATCGCCGGGCTGTTCTTCAAATGTGCGATATGCAGTTCATGGAGCAATTCGTCGAGCCGGGCTTTGTCGTCCTTGGCGTCGTCCTGTTCGCGCAATTCCAGCACCGCCTTGATGTTCTCGGCGACCGTCAACCGGCGAAATATGGATGCTTCCTGGGGGAGATAACTCAGGCCAAGCCGGGCTCTCTGGTGAATCGGCATATGGGTCAGGATCTGGTCGTCCAGGTACAGTTCCCCGCCGTCAACCGAGGTCAGTCCCACCATCATGTAAAAGCAGGTGGTCTTGCCGGCGCCATTGGGCCCGAGCAAACCAACCACCTCGCCGCTTTCGACCTCCAGAGAGACGTCCTTGACGACCGTTCGGGCCTTGTATCGTTTCTTCAGGCGGTCTGCGCGCAGCTTGCTCATCGGGTTATGCCGAGCAAGAAAAAGGGTAGGAAACGCGGGTCAACGATCGGCACCGCCAGGTTGTGGCTCGGAAGGTTGGGCCCCCTCTGCGTTCTCGTCCTTGCGTGGCTGGATCACGGCACGCACACGACCGCCCGACTCGCCTGACGCCGTCGCCCCGGGCTCGTTACCCATGACCTGAAAGAACTCGGTCAAGGCGCTATAGGAGATGTAGTTGCCACGAACTTCATCGCCACCGCGTTTGAGCATTGCGTTGACGAACAGCTCGATTTTCTCCTGATCACCATGGTATTCGAGGCGCTCCGCCTCACCCTCGATGTAATCGTCAAAGCCTTCGCGTTTCTGTCTGAAGTAGGCGGGATTGCCGTAGGCGACTCCGGACTGGAAGCCGGTTTCGCTCTGGTTGACGACAATGCGGTCGGCCTTGAGCATCAGCGTTCCCTGGGTCAGCACCACGTTGCCCTGGAATACCGCTTCCTGTTTCTTGTCGTCGATTTCGACCTTGTCCGCCTCGATATTCACGGGCTGATCGCGATCAGCCAATTCGGCGCGGGCGACCAGGCAAAATGTGCCGAGCGCAATCGCGACAACCGATTGGCGCAACCACTTACTGCCCCTAGCGCTTGTCGGGCTCTGCTGTTGAATCTGTCGATCTGGGGTGTTCATAATGTACCTGAACGTCTGATAACAGCCAGATTTTTCTGACCTTGTTGTCAAATTTTAAGCCAACCGAGCGTGCTGTGGAATTTCCTTCGGTCATCGTCACCGGCTGATCGGTTTCCGCAATCTCGTCGTCCGGGATCACGTGCAGGTAGTCGGTGGCAACGCCGAGAGGGGGATTGACCCCGAACGCCGGACGTTTGACCGTTACATTGCCGCGAAAATAGACATTCTCGCCGCCGCCTTCCACTTCCGCAGTATCCGAACTGACCGTGACCGGCGCGCGTTCGTAGTCGTAATAGAGCAGGGTCGGCGAGTCAAGCTGGGAGCCGCGTTGCCTGGAGAAATGCGTAAGGCGTTTCCCGGCCAGTTCATAGCGGCGAGTGCCATCGGGGTTCATCCGCACTGCCATGAAGCCTTCAACATAGAACTCCGGATCCCTTTGCGCACTGGCTTCGGTTTGCTCGCCGGGCAGGCGCACCCGCGAATCGAGCCACCATGTGAGCATTGCGAGCAGCAACAGCAGTATCACTGGTGACCACGCGATCAACCGATCCTGGATCATGCCAGGAAGCCTTCGATCTGGCTGTGCCAGGTGCCCTGTGCCTGCATGATCAGCTCACAGACTTCGCGCACAGCGCCCTTGCCCCCGCTGGTACGCGTGACGAAGTGGGCTTGTTCGCGCACCTGTTGCACGCCGTTGGGTGGAGATATTGCGAGGCCGCAGCGCCGCAACACCGGCAGATCCTGAAGGTCATCGCCTACGTAACAAACCTGGGCGTCTTCCAGCCCCAACCGGGTGCGCAAATTTGTATACGCATGCAGTTTGTCCTCTGCGCCATGAATTAAATGGTCGATTCCCAGTTCGGCAGCCCGCGCCTTCACCGGGGCCGAGGAACGGCTGGTAAGGATACCGGTGGCAACACCGCTGGATCTGAGTAATTTCAGCCCCAGCCCGTCAGCAATGCTGAATGGCTTGAACGCTTCCCCGCTATCCGAAATAAACAGGGTTCCATCGGTCATGACGCCGTCGACGTCGAACAATGCAAGCCGGATGCGGCTGGCGCGCTGCGACAGATCCGCGCTCATATTACCTTGGCGCGCATCAGATCGTGGGTGTTGAGTGCGCCAACGAGATTGCCATCTTCGTCGATTACCAGCAGCTGATTGATGCGGGAATCGTCCATAATCTTCACCGCTTCCACGGCAAGCCGGTTCGACTCGATTGTTCGGGGCGACCGGGTCATCACTTCGGCCACCTTGACTGATCTCAAGTCGCTTCCGTGCTCGAGGAGCCGACGCAGATCACCGTCGGTAAATATGCCGATTACATTCTCGCCGCTGACAATCGCGGTCATGCCCATTCCCTTGCGCGATATTTCCAGTATGGCTTCGTTGAGCATGGCCGTTTCCGGCACTTTGGGCACGCTGTCGCCCTCGCGCATTACGTCACTGACATGCGTGAGCAGCCTGCGGCCGAGCCGGCCTCCCGGGTGAGAGCGTGCGAAATCATCTTCACCGAAGCCACGGGCTTCGAGAAGCGCAACGGCCAGCGCATCCCCGAGTGCGAGTGCCGCTGTCGTACTTGCTGTCGGGGCCAGTCCCAGCGGGCATGCCTCCTCCGAGACGCTGGCGTTCAAATGTACGTCGGCTTCGGTTGCCAGGGACGATGCCGGATTGCCTGTCATGGCTATCAGCTTGGCGCCTTCGCGCTTGATGATTGGCACGATCACGAGCAATTCGTCACTTTCTCCTGAATTTGACAAGGCAATGAGAACGTCGCCAGGCGTAATCATGCCCAGGTCGCCGTGGCTTGCTTCGGCAGGATGCACGAAGAATGCCGGGGTGCCCGTGCTGGCCAGAGTCGCCGCTAGTTTGCGGGCGATGTGGCCTGACTTGCCGATGCCGCTGACTACGATACGTCCCTGGCAATTCAGGATGATTTGCAGCGCGCTGACGAATTTTTCATCGAGCCGGTCTGCCAGTTCCTCGACGGCGCGTGCTTCGATCTCGAGTACGCGTTTCGCAAGGCTGATCGCCTGCTTGGGTGAGAGTTTTCCAGTGTGGGGCATCGGCGCGAAGTATAACGCAGGGTGGGTGTAAATCGTTGTCTCAGGAGCATGTTTCCGGCCAGTTGCGTTGTACGAGCAACTGCTGTCCCGATACACTTGGGAGCATTGCGCGCCATTTATTGTTTGCTCCCCTAATTGCCAATGCACGGTACCCTCGAACTGGTTCTCATATTTCTGCTCGCGGCGGTTGTCGTCGTTGCATCGTTTCGCCTGCTCGCCTTGCCAGCGCTACTCGGCTATCTGCTCGTTGGCATACTGATCGGGCCCAATGCCCTGGGACTGATCGGCGACAACGCCGAGACCCGTTACCTCGCCGAGTTCGGCGTCGTTTTCCTGATGTTCACTATTGGCCTTGAATTCAGCCTGGCCAAATTGCTCACAATGCGCCGACTGGTTTTCGGCCTGGGCGCCTCACAGGTCGGGATCACCATTGTGCTGGTCGTCCTGGTCACGATGGCCGCCGGTGCCGACTGGCGCTCGGGATTGGTGTTCGGTGGCATTTTCGCGATGTCATCGACTGCGATCCTGGCAAAGATGCTGGCGGAACGGCTCGAACTGAATTCACCGCATGGCCGCCAGATCGTTGGAATTCTCCTGTTTCAGGATCTGGCAGTCGTGCCGTTGTTGATCGTGATACCGGCGTTGGCACAGGGTGCCGAAACGATGCTCATTGCCCTCGGCATGGCATTGGTGAAGGCGTCGTTCGTTCTGGTGCTGCTGCTTTATTTCGGGCAGCGACTGATGCGGCCCTGGTTTACGCTGGTCGCCCGCCAGAAGTCATCCGAACTGTTCGTGCTCAACGTGCTGCTGATCACACTCGGGTTGGCATGGGTCACCGAGCTTGCCGGCCTGTCCATGGCGCTGGGGGCTTTTCTCGCCGGCATGCTGATATCGGAAACGGAATACCGCTACCAGGTTGAGCAGGATATCAAGCCGTTTCGTGATGTGTTGCTGGGTCTGTTCTTTGTCACCGTCGGCATGCGGCTCGATCCCAGGGCGTTGATCGATTACTGGTACTGGATAGCCGGCTTGCTCACGCTGATACTGGTCGCCAAGACGCTGATCATTACCGGGCTCGGCCGGTTGTTCGGTATGGACACGTCAGTTTCGTTGCGTTCGGGCCTTGCCCTCGCGGGAGCGGGCGAGTTTGGTCTGGTGTTGCTCGCCCAGGCGTCGGGACTGAGCGTCATCGACGAAGCGAACATGCAGATTGCCCTGGCGACGCTGATACTGTCGATGCTGATCTCCCCGTTTATCATCGAGCACAGCGAGCATATGGTGCGTCGCTTCAGCGCAGCCGAATGGATGAATCGCGCCATGGCCTTGCACAACATCGCGGTGCAGAGCATGGGCGCAGAGCAGCATGTGATTATTTGCGGTTATGGACGAAGCGGGCAAAACCTTGCGCGATTTTTCGAGCGCGAAGGCATTGGTTTCATTGCACTGGATTTCGATCCACAGCGCGTGCGCGAAGCAGCGGCCGCCGGTGAGAGCGTGGTGTTCGGGGATGCTGCGCGGCGCGAAGTAATGATTGCTGCTGGTTTGATGCGTGCCCATGCGCTCGTCATTTCCTATGCGGACACGGCATCCGCGTTGCGCATCCTGAGCCTGGTGCAGGAACTGCGCCCCGGTCTGCCGGTGCTGGTACGTACGCTCGATGACAGTGACATTGACCAGCTCAAGCAAGCCGGTGCGGCGGAAGTCGTCGCCGAGATCCTCGAGGGCAGCCTGATGCTGGCTGCGCACACTCTCATGCTGCTCGGCGTACCATTTAACCGGGTATTGCAACGAATCCGCGATACCCGCGAGCAGCGCTACGGGCTGTTTCGGGGCTTCTACCATGGGGTGACTGACGAAGCCGACGAGACAAGCGATCGTATGCACGTCAGGTTGCATTCAGTGCTGATTGCACCAGGCTCGGCGGCGGTCGGCAAGACGCTGGAGGAGCTTGACCTGAGCCGCTTCAACGTGGAAGTCACGGCAATACGCCAGCGTAATATTCGAAATCAGTTTCCGGACCCGCAAACCACGGTGCAGGATACGGATGTCATCGTGTTACGCGGCGTACAGGAGTCATTGGCACTGGCCGAGATGTTCCTGTTGCAGGGGGACAAAAAAAGAACCCGCTCCAGTTAAAGGAAGCGGGCTCTTTCATTGCGTTGTTTCAGGCATGCCTGAACGAAACGTTTTGCGTCCTCAATGTTCAGAGCAGGCTGGCACCGCCACAGTTGGTACTGCCGTTGGTGGTATTCCACGCACCAGTGGCACCGGTAGCGCTGGTGCACGCGGGCGCAGTTGTTGAACCGTCGGTGGGGGCCGTCGCGGCGTTGCCGGCAAAACGCGAGAACTGGAAGCCGCCGGTGTTGGGCGCCCCGTCGTCGATCTTGCGGTCCATTTCGGAAATCAGCTCCACCGGAATCTGTGCACCGGTCTTGACGTTGTGCCGTTGCGCCGAGGGTGTCGCAGCGGTACCCGCGCCATAGATGCCGTCGTAGACGACCTGCAGATAAATTCCGTAGGGATTGACCGGTGTCGTGGCGCTACTGTCGGCCGCCGCACAGGTAAACGTACCAGCGATAAATCCGGCCTTGGACATGTGTTCCCAAGCCAGTCTGGCTTCGTCGCCGGCTTCGATACGGCCGTTGCCGTTGCCGACGCCGCCGTTACACGCGGCGGTGGAAATGTTCGGGATGTTTACCACAGCGCCGGTGTAATCACCGGGATAGGCGCGGAAGCGGTCCTGAAAACCAAAGAATGCGGCTTTGACGCCGTCTTGTTGCGAGATCAGATTGCGAACCCGGGCACTGGTTATCAGCTCTTGCCCCTTGAGCACCCCGCCGAGCAGCAAGCCGATTATTACCAGTACGATCGCAATCTCGATCAAGGTAAATCCGGTCTGTTTTTGACTCATCGTTATCTCCAAGCGTGTTGTGCGCATGGCTGCTGCCAGTTCCGTGCCACCCGGGTTGATCCCTGAAGCGTCCGGTTGACGATTGCACGGTGTCCGCCGGGCAGCTTGCAGAGCCCCCGAGAGTACACTCCGCGCAATACACAATCGTATTTAAAAACAGCATGTTATTTCTAGATTTCGACCTCGCGAGTCGTGCCTGGGGGGGTGGTCTTTTTGGTCTGATTCGGGTGCCC
>JASFUE010000003.1:0-34115 GCA_050050435.1 Burkholderiales bacterium
TAGCAGATTTCGACCAGTCGCCACACATATACGAGGGCGAGCAAGGAGCTGATCACAATGAGCGCGGCAAGCCACCACCAGCCTTTCTCGACCGCGGCCATGACGAGGTACCACTTGCTGACAAATCCGGCTGTCCCCGGTATCCCGATCAGGCTCAGGCCGCCAACGACCAGGCCGGCGGCGGTGAGCGGCATGCGCTTTGCGAGCCCGGACATTTGCGAAATGACCGGTTGGCCGATCCGCAGCGCGACGCATCCCAGAAGCAGAAATATCGCGCCCTTGGTCGCGGCATGATTGAACAAATGAACGATCGCGCCGGTAAGACCACTTGCGTTGGCCAGGCCGATTCCGAGCGTGATGTAGCCAATTTGTGCCACGCTTGAATACGCGAACATGCGTTTGACATCGTCCTGGAATATCGCGGTTATGGACGCGATGAACATTGCCGCCACCGACAGGGTGAGCAGCATTTCATTGAACGGCAGGTTCTGCAGGATGTGCGACTGGCCGAATACCGTATAGCTGAAGCGCAGTAGCAGGTAGACGGCGACCTTGGTCGCCGTTGCCGCGAGAAACGCAGTCGATACCGAGGGCGCATAGGCATAGGCATTGGGCAGCCACAGATGCAGGGGAAACAGTGCCAGCTTGAGCGATATGCCGACCGTCAGGAACGCCAGCGCAGCCAGTTGTGGTCGATGCAGCGGAAGCTCGGCTATGCGTTGCGAAAGGTCGGCGAGGTTCAATGTTCCGGTCATCAGATAGAGCAGTCCAACGCCGATGACGATAAACGTTGCACCGATGGTGCCCATGATCAGGTATCGATATGAGGCAACCAGTGCGCGACGGTCCTGGCCATAAGCGATCAGAACGTAGGTCGCGAGCGACGAGATTTCGAGAAATACAAAAACGTTGAACGCATCGCCCGTGATCGTCACGCCGAGCAATCCGGCCAGGCAGATCAGGAAGGCGGTCCAGAACAGATAATGCTGTTGGCTACGGATTTCCGCCAACAGGCTGCGTCTTGCGTAAGGCACGATCGCAGCGGCAACAACGGAAACCAGTACCAGCACAAACGCATTGAGCGCGTCAATGCGGTACTCGATGCCCCACGGTGGCGCCCAGCCGCCAAACGCATAGGAGATGGTGCCGCCGTCGACGACCCGGAGAAGCATCGCGATGGAAATGGCTGCGGTTGCCCATGTTGCAGACCATGCGACCAGCCAGGTGAGCGCGCTCCGGCGAAGCAGTACGCACAGGGGCGCGGCGATCAATGGCAGGACAACTTGCAGCGCCGGCAGATTGCTTTCAATCATGTCGCGTTCTGATCCTGCTCCTGGATCTGTTCCTCTTCGACGCTGCCATAGGCTTCATGAATCCGCACGACCAGAGCAAGTCCGAGTGCAATTGTTGCAACGCCAACCACGATCGCGGTCAGGATCAGTACGTGTGGCAGCGGATTTGAGTACAGCGTGTAAGCGGGGTCGAAGATGGGCGCGGTTCCTCCGAGAATTTTCCCCGGAGAGATATAGATAAGGTAAACCGAGGTCTGGAAAATGCTGAGCCCGATGAGTTTCTTTACCAGGTTGCCGCGGGCAATGACGATAAAAATCCCGGTAACCAGGAGAAACATCGCAATCCAGTAATTGATGAAATCCAGGAAATTCATTTTTCGCTGTATGCGCTGCGAGCCCGGCCGGCAAACATGTAAAAGATCATCAGCATGACGCCCGCCACGGTGATGCCGACACCGAGCTCGACCAGAAAGATTCCGCGATGCTGCCCGTGCACCGGATCGTGCATCAATGCGGAGTATTGCAGGAAGTTTCCTCCCATTATCATCGTGGCCACACCAACACCAGCGTAGATCAGCACACCCAGCGCGATCATCGTTTCCACAATCCACTCAGGCAAAACCCGGCGAGTGGTTTGCAGGCCAAAAATCAGTGCATGAAAGATCACCGCAGCAGCGACAATGACACCTGCCTGGAATCCGCCGCCCGGCCCGTAGTCCCCATGAAATTGCACGTACAGGCCGAATATCAGAATGAACGGAATCAGCAGCTTGGCGATGACTCTCAGAACCCGGTAACCGCGCATCTAGTTTTGCTCCTCGTCACTATCGCTGCGCCAGCGCCGCCGAAGCAAGGCGATCACGCCGATTCCTGCCATGAAGATGACGGTGACCTCGCCGAGCGTATCGAATCCGCGATAGCTCGCCAGTACCGCGGTAACAATGTTGGGCACGCCGGTTTCCTGCGGGGCCTGTTCGATATACCTCGGCGCCACATGATGATGAATCACGCTGTCTTTCGAGCCGAATTCCGGAAGGCCCAGCGTGCCGTATACCAGCAGCCCACCGGTTACCAGCGCCACGAGCAGAGGCAGCAGCGGATTGTGAATCGGTTTCGCTTCTTCGCTTTGCGTAAGGTACAGGGTGCCGAGCAGCAAAATGGTGGAAACTCCGGCGCCAACGGCCGCTTCCGTCATCGACACGTCGACCGCATCGAGGACGAGGAGAATGGTGGCCATAAGGAAGCTGTAGAGGCTGCCCAGGATGACGACACCGAACATGTTGCGTGAGCGCACGATTGCGATTGCCGTTGCTGCCATCATCAGGAGCAGGACCGAGTTAATCAATGTCGTGGTCATGATTGGTCCTGTATGCCATTGCGGCTGTCGGTCCCGGTGTTCGTTCCCGTGCGGGTGTTGTCTCGATCCGGTTCAACCGCGAGCAAAGGCGCCGATTTGTCCCCGAGCATCGACTCCGATCGTCCCGCGAGCAAAGGCTCGACACCCCGCACCCGTGCGGCGCGCGCCAGTGCATGAGTAGCGGTGGGGCTGGTGAAGAACAGCAGCAGCGCAATCATCACCAGTTTGACCGTTACCAGCGTGAGGCCTGCCTGCAACATCATGCCCAGCAACAGGAGTCCGGCGCCGAGCGTATCAATCAGGCTTGCTGCGTGCATGCGGGTGAAAAAATCCGGCATGCGCAACAGTCCCAGTGCGCCGATCACGCAGAAAACGCCCCCGCTGACGATCAGGAGCCAGCTCGCCAGATTCAGGATTTCCGCCGTCACTGAGGTTTGCTCCGTGCTCTAGCGGGACGTTTATCGGAATCAGGGCCGGGATCGCCAATGTCGCCGAGATCGCCGTGGCGGAAAAATTTCAGCACCGCGATCGTGCCGATGACGTTGAGCAGTCCGTAAACAATCGCAATGTCGAGAAACTCGGGACGTTCGGTAAGAAATCCCACTACAGCGAGTAACAACATGGCGACGGTGCCGGCCGAGTTGACTGCCTGAGTGCGATCGAACACCGTGGGCCCCGACAGGGCGCGGATGATAATGCCGGTCAGCGCAATGAGCAGTAATGCGGATGCGACTTCAAACATCATGAACCCGCTTTCTGTCAGGCGCCTTCGAAGCGCGTTACGCGGCGGTCCATCTCGCCATTGGCAAGTCCGCTGGCACCGTCTTGCGTGAGTGCATGGACCAGAATTTCATCGTCGCCGACATCAACCGAAATGGTGCCCGGCGTAAGCGTAATGGAATTGGCAAACGTGGTACGGCCCACGTCGGTTTTCTGTGTCGCGCGAACACGAAGCAGCACGGGGCTGATCGGCAAGCGCGGATGCAGAATGATTACCGCGACCTGCAGTGCAGACTTGAAAATTTCCTTGATCAGCCAGGGCCAATAGAACAGCAATGCGCGCGGCACCAGTTGCACCGGATGGCCTTCCCGGTCGACGACATCCATACGCCGGGCGAACAACACGACGCCCAGGGCGCAAACAGCCCCGGCGCCTACCAGGAATCCTGTGTAATGACCTGAAAGTAGCAGCCAGAAGGCAAACAGAACGAGAAATGAGCTGACAAGGCGCATGCCTTCCCCTCCCGGTTGTATTTTCGTGCAGACACGGTGCCCTGTCGCGAGGCACAGGCGAACGGCGAATTCTATCGACAGTATGAAGTGTGGACAACCCGTTGACAGCGGGAAAGAACACGCTGGACCAGCCGTAACCAGGGGGTGCGTATCGATGGCGAGGTGCTCGCGAACATGCCCGATATGACCTTAAAATGCACGCCGATTCCCTTGGAGGTGGGGAAAAAAGGTGGCCTCGGGGCATGATTACAAAATACAATCCCGGACTAAGCCTTTTAAGGCGTTCGGCGAAGCGGAGCCGGCCGTGCCGTATCAGGGATGCGGTGGGCGGGCAAGCGGCCGCATCGTTGGGCCAGAAGATAGGGCCGGCTATTATCGGACCGGACCAGGCAAGGAAATCACTTGAGGAGGAGTCAACCATGAGCGAAGACCAGCGCGCAGGGCGCCGCATCGATCAACAACAGCCGGGCATAGATCAAAAATGGCTTGGTCGCAGACAGTTTCTGGGCAAAGCGGCCGTAGCGGGTGGTGCAGCCACGCTTGCCGCACTATCGGGCTGCGGTGTCGGTAGCGACAACAGTCAGCAACAAACGGGTTCCAGTGCCGCTTCCGGAGGTGATTCGTCCTTGCCTGAACTCAGGCTCAAGTTCCAGGGTGCCTTTTCGCCAAAGGACCCGATATTTGAAATCGCCGCTGAGCTTTACAGATTCATCGACGAGTTGTCCGGTGGACGCATGACCGTCGAGCTCTTGCCCTCGGGTGCAGTGGTTGGCGCCTTTGATCAGGCCGATGCGGTCAACAAGGGTATTCTGGATGGCAGTCACGCGGTACCCGCATTCTGGTACGGCAAGAACAGCGCGCTGTCGCTGTTCGGAACCGGTCCCGCATGGGGCCATGATGCCAACACCTTTCTGGGCTGGATGGAGTACGGTGGAGGCAAGGAACTGTACGAACAAATCTATCGTGACGAGCTCAAACTCAATGTCGTGCCGCTTGCCTACGGACCGATGCCTACGCAGCCGCTTGGATGGTTCAAAAAGGAAATCAAATCGGCGGCACAGTTCAAGGGTGTCAAGTACCGTACCGTCGGCCTGTCCATTGACGTGTTCAAGAACATGGGGGCTTCGGTTGTGGCGCTGCCAGGCGGCGAAATTGTCCCGGCGCTGGAGCGCGGCGTGATTGACGCGGCCGAATACAACAATCCCGCCTCCGACAAGGCCCTCGGTTTTCCCGACGTGACCAAGATTTGCATGGTGCAAAGCTATCACCAGCCCGCGGAGATTCTGGAGGTTCTGATCAACCGCAACGTCTGGGACAGCATGCCGGAACAGTATCGGGCAATCTGGCGTGTCGCGGTCAAGGCCGCCAACAGTCAGATGTACTGGCGTACGATGGAAGAATATTCCAAAGCATATGAAGATTTGCGCGACAACCATGGCGTTAATTTCATCACGACGCCGACGGATGTTCTTGAGCTGCAACTCGATGCCTGGGACAAGATCATCGCCGACAAGGGACCCGAGAACCCGTTCTTCGTGAAAGTGATTGAGTCACAGAAAGCGTATCTTGGTCGCGTACTCGGTTATCAGAACAAGTTCATCGTTGGAAGGCAACAGGCTTACGATCATTTCTTCAGCTAGGTTGCGGCTGGGGTATCTGATCAGATCGAAGTCCCCGCGGGAAATAAGAAACAGTCAGTGCGCGGATAGCCGGGGAGTGGTTCACCGGCTGTCTGTTACCTGTTGCATCCACACTAAGGAATTGCCGTGAACCGCTACTTATTCTTGATCGACCGGATCAGCGCCTGGTCCGGGAAATTGTTTGCATGGTCGGTGGTCATTCTGACGCTGCTCGTATGTTCCGACGTCACGTTGCGGTACATTTTCAATGCACCGAATCAGTGGACATTCGATGTCTCTAACCTTCTGTATGGCGTGCTGTTCATGATGGCGGGTGCCTATACCTTGTCGCGAAATGGCCATGTGCGTGCGGACATGGTGTATCGCACGCTCACACCGAAGACGCAAGCCTGGTTAGATCTTGTCCTTTACGTCGTGTTCTTTATTCCGGGGATTGCTGCGCTGGTCTATGCCGGCATTGAGTTCACACAGATATCATGGGCGATGAGGGAAGTCTCCAGCGTCACATCCTCCGGTGTGCCGGTATACCCGTACAAGCTTTTCATTCCCATATCGGGCGGTCTTTTGCTCCTGCAGGGGTTCGCAGAAATCATTCGCTGTGTCCAATGCATTCGTACCGGCGAATGGCCGCAGCGTCTGCATGATGTTGAGGAAGAAGATATCGATCAGATCAAGGAGTTGCTCTCCGGCAGCGACGCAGAGGGGAAATCGTGAACTGGCCCAGATTTCTCAAATTCGAAGCCCGGACCATCGGGTTCGGCATCATCGGGTTCATTATCCTCGGCTATATCCTGTTTTTGCCGCCGCCTTCGCAAATTACCAATCCCCACCTTGGCATGGTCATGCTGGGGGTCATCATTGCCTCCATCCTTCTCGGGTTTCCCATCGCCTTTACTCTGATTGGCCTGGGAATTCTATTCGGGCTGGTTGCGTTTTACCGGCCAGGGGTGCCGCTGCTGGAAAACCCGATATTCGACAACATGGTGTTACGCACCTATGGCGTGATGACGGCGGACGTCATCATCGCGGTGCCGTTGTTCATTTTCATGGGTTACATTGTCGAGCGATCCGGAATCATCGACAGGTTGTTCCGCAGTCTCGAGCTGTCGATGTCGCGGGTACCGGCGGCGCTGGCCGTTGCGACGATACTCACCTGTGCAGTGTTTGCTGCCGCGACCGGAATTATCGGTGCAACGGTGACGCTGATGGGTCTGCTGGTGTTGCCTCCCATGCTCAAGGCCGGTTACGACATCAAGCTTTCTGCAGGGTCTATCGCTGCGGGGGGCTGCCTGGGCATTCTGATCCCGCCCAGCGTGTTGCTCATTCTCTATGGCGCGACCGCCGGAGTATCGGTGGTGCAGCTTTATATGGGTGCTCTGATTCCCGGGCTGATGCTATCCAGCATGTATGTCGGCTACGTGATCATCAGAGCAATCATTAATCCGAAACTTGCGCCCAGGCTTCCAGCGGAGGAACTCAACGTTCCCGGGTTCGAGGTTCTCAAGATGCTGCTGACCTCGTTCTTTCCTTTGGCATTCCTCATTACGGCAGTGCTCGGCAGTATTCTTTTTGGCGTTGCCACGCCGACCGAGGCAGCGGCCGTTGGCGCACTGGGTGCCGCCATTCTTGCCGCATCCTACAAACGTCTGACATTCACGCGTCTCAAGGAATCGGCGTTTCTGACAGCGCGCACCACTGCAATGGTGTGTTGGCTGCTGGTGGGATCGTGGGTTTTTTCGTCGACGTTTGCAGCGCTCGGTGGCCAGAATGTTCTCGAGAGCTGGGTCTATGGTATGGATTTGTCGCCGGGCGGCTTTCTGTTTTTGTCGCAGTTATTGATCTTCCTGCTCGGCTGGCCTCTCGACTGGACGGTGATCATCATCATCTTCGTACCGATTTTCCTGCCGATGCTGCCGAACTTTGGAATCGATCCGTTGTTTTTCGGTTTATTGACCGCGATCAATCTGCAGACTGCGTTCCTGTCGCCGCCGATGGCGATGGCGGCTTATTACCTGAAAGGCGTGGCGCCGCCCCAGGTATCACTTGCGCACATTTTCATGGGTATGGTGCCGTTCATGCTGATTCAGCTGACGGCGATGATACTGCTGGTTTTGTTCCCGGCAATCGGTATGTGGCTGCCACAGATTTTTTACAGCAGTTGAGCTGCTGTGGATTGATTGCGTGCCCTGTATCCAGAGTGTCAGCCGGGCGGTTCTTGATTTCGGAATGAAGATATGAAAAAAGTTGTTGTTACACGTGAGGTGTTTGATGACACGATCGAGTGCCTGGAAGAACATTTTTCCGTGGTCTCGAATCAGGAAGATCGACTCTTTGCACGCGACGAACTGATTAAATTGTTACAGGGCGCGGATGGCGTGCAGTCGTACTCGAGCGATCGTATTGATGACGAGCTGCTTACAAGGTGCCCGACGATAAAAGCGGTTTGCAACACTGCGGTCGGATACAACAATATTGACGTTGACGCGTGCACCCGCCGAGGTGTGATAGTCACCAATACAGCGGGTACGCTCGACGACAGCGTTGCTGACTACGCGGTGGGCTTGATGATTGCAACCTGTCGCCGCATGGGTGAAGGCGAGCGCTATCTGCGCGCAGGTGAGTGGCAGACGGTCTATCTGAAACAGACGCTCGGGCATGATGTCCACGGCGCTACCCTGGGCATCGTCGGATTTGGCCGCATTGGCCAAACAATTGCCAAACGCGCGCGCGGCTTTGATATGAACATTATTTATCACACTCGCAATCGCGTAGCAGCTGAAACCGAGCAGAAACTCGGCGCGCGGTATGTGAGCAAGGAAGACTTGCTCAGGGACGCGGACATCGTTTTGCTGATATTGCCCTATAGTCAGCAGACGCATCATTACATCGGTGCGGAGCAACTTGCAATGATGAAACGCTCGGCCGTGCTCCTTAACATGGCGCGGGGTGGCATCGTTGACGACGCGGCCCTGGTTGAAGCTCTGCGCAAGAGGACCATCTGGGCTGCCGGACTCGATGTCTATGAGAACGAGCCGAATTTCAACAAGGGATTCCTTGATCTCGAAAACGTGGTTTTGTCTCCGCATATCGCCAGTGCATCGGAGCCAACGCGGCGCGCAATGGCGATGACAGCGGCGAGGAATCTGGTTGCTGCCCTGACCGGGGAACAGCCCCCGAACCTGATTAATCCCGAGTGCCTGAATTATTCAGGCGCTTGAAATATCGCTTCACAATAACGACCGAATAAACCGTGATTCGTGGCAGCCTGGAATGAAGGCACTGCGATTTCGCGTGACAACGAACAACCATGACTGAACTGTACAAACTGGGTTTACACGACGCGGCCAAAAAGATCCGCCAGGGAAAGCTCAAGCCGAGCACCTACATGCAAAGCCTGCTCGCGCGCATCGACGCGCTCGATGGCACGGTCAAGGCATGGCAGTGGCTGGATCGTGAGCGGGCGATGGAAGTGGCGCGCGCGGCCGATGCCGCGGCGACCCCATGGAAGGCGGCGCACCCGCTGCACGGTGTTGCCATCGGTGTAAAGGACAATTTCTACACTGCCGGCATTCCGACCGGGATGGGCTGCAGGCTCTATGTGAATTACGTGCCGGAGGAAACGGCAGACGTGGTGGTGCGCATGGAGCGTGCTGGTGCGCTGATGCTTGGCAAGACGGTCACCACTGAAGCGGCGTTCATGGTTGCGGCGAAGACAACCAATCCCTGGAATCCAGAACATACGCCGGGTGGCTCTTCGAGTGGATCTGCCGCCGCGGTGGCAGCCGGATTTGTCCCTGCAGCAATCGGCACGCAGACCAATGGTTCGGTGGTGCGCCCGGCCGCCTTCTGCGGCATTGTCGGGTACAAGCCCAGTCAGGGAATGCTCTCCGCGCGCGGCATCATGCCGTTTTCACCTTCGCTCGATCAACCTGGCGTGTTTGCGCGCAGTGTGGCTGATGCTGCGTTGCTCGCCTGGGCGCTGACCGCACGTCGCAGCAGCATTTCCCGGGATGCGCCAATGCTTAAAGGCGCGCCTCGACTGGCTGCAGTACGGTCGCCGGTATGGCATCTGGCGCAGTCCGAGCAACGCGCGCAGTTCGAGATCGACATTGCGCGCCTGCGCAAGGCCGGTGCAATGATCGATATTATCGAGATTCCGGGTGAATTCGATCGCGCTCACAAGGTGCATCGCACGATCATGCTATTCGAGGCGGCGCGCGCTTCGCGCAAGGTACGCGAACACTACCGGGAGTACTTTTCCGATTATCTCAACAAGGCTCTGGAAGAAGGCGACGGGATCGCCGATTCCGATTACCGCGATGCCCTGAAAATGCGCACTCAGCTACAGCACTCCTTTGCCGCATTTATTGACCGCGGCTATTCGGCGATCATCACGCCGCCAGCACCTGGGGAAGCGCCGGGTCGCCTCGATGTTACCGGTGATCCGAGTTTCTGCTCAATCTGGACCTTGATGGGAACGCCTGCGATCACCATTCCTACGGGCAAAGGACCGAACGGATTGCCCTTGGGGCTGCAGTTGGTGGGTGCTGTTGACGAAGAAAATTATCTACTCTCCACCGCCGCCTGGTGTGAGCGTTATTCGCCCTTCAAATCGCTGATCTAGTGCTCTTCGCGGTGGCTTGTGTCACTGGCGGCGTGGCTTGCTGTGTCCTTCCGTGAGTTGGTCGGTCGTTCCTGTCCGGATGGCTAGCCGGCATTGCGTCGGCCGTCGCGCCATGGCGGGAATCTTGCGTTTCGACGCTTTGTCTGATCTTGAACATCATTCATGACGGTTCTGCAATTCATCCTTGGTTTGATCGCCCTGACTGGGGGCGCAGAGATGCTCGTGCGCGGCGCGTCGCGCATCGCTGCCGCGCTGGGAATTGCGCCGCTTGTAGTCGGCCTGACCGTTGTTGCATTGGGTACCAGTTCACCCGAGCTGGCTGTTGGTGTTGGCGCGGCATGGCAGGGACAGGCTGACATTGCTGTGGGCAATGTGGTCGGCAGCAACATATTCAACATTCTGCTCATCCTGGGCCTGTCTGCCCTGATCGTGCCATTGACGGTTGCCCAACAACTGGTGCGCATCGATGTGCCCCTGTTGATCTGTTGTTCGCTGGTACTGCTCGTCCTCGCGCGGGATGGTGAGGTCAGCCGGGCCGACGGAATGCTGCTTTGCCTGGGCATTGTTGCCTATACGTCGTTTCTTGTCTGGCAGGCTCGGCGCGAGCGCGATCCGGCAGTTGTTGCCGAGTATGCCGGCCACTATTCCGGTGGGTCGGCCAGGCGCTGGCTGATCAATGCCGGCCTGATCGCATTCGGTCTGGTGCTGCTGGTGCTGGGCGCGAACTGGATGGTCGATTCGGCGGTGGCCTTTGCCCGTCATCTGGGGATTAGCGAACTGATCATCGGCCTGACCGTGGTCTCGATCGGAACCTCCCTGCCCGAAGTGGCTGCATCGGTGGTTGCTGCAATGAAGGGTGAGCGCGACATCGCAGTGGGCAATGCGGTGGGTAGTTCCATCTACAACATTTTGCTGGTGCTCGGCATGACTGCAGTGGTGGCACCGGACGGAGTTGCTGTTGCGCAATCCGTGCTCCATTTCGATCTGCCGGTGATGATTGCGGTTGCGGTGGCGTGTCTGCCGATCTTCTTTACCGGGTATCGAATTGATCGTTGGGAGGGAGCGGTATTTCTTGGTTACTACCTGAGCTATATGGCTTATCTGATCCTGCAGGCAACGGCTCATGATCTCCTTGAGCCGTTCAACGATGCGATGATGTTTTTTGTCATTCCGCTGACACTGCTCACGTTTGCGATCCTGATTGCACGCTCCATGCGCAAGCCCCGCAATGCGCAGCAATGATCCCAGCGCGCATCGCCACGGCTCGCAGCGATAACACTACCGGCGCCGCGGCGATCCAGTCGCTCTTGTTACAAGCACACTTGATCGAGACCGGTCTCGATTGGAACCGGCCTTGCTTGGAACTGGCCTCGGTTACAATGCAGACCTTGTGAGGCCGTTCGACGTATTCCGGCACGTACTTCATTGCAGCAAGCTCGCACAATCGACCCCACCAAAATTGCGCAGACCATAGAGCGTAGTTTGATACGCGACCGTTATCGCCTGCGCCGCCGCCTGAAAGAAGCGTCCAGCGATAAGGAACGCACCGCGGTGCAAACTGCGGCGCAGAAATCAATGCAACGCGCCGAGCAGCGTCGGCAACGGCTTCCGCGCATCAGCTATCCTGACCAACTGCCGATCAGTGGCAAGCGTGATGAAATTGCGCGCGCAATCGAAAACAATCAAGTGGTTATTGTCTGCGGCGAGACCGGCTCCGGAAAGACAACCCAGTTGCCGAAAATTTGCCTCGAACTCGGCCGCGGTGTGTTTGGACAGATCGGCCATACCCAACCGCGGCGCATTGCTGCGCGCTCGGTCGCCAATCGTATCTCACAGGAGTTGGGCACGACACTGGGACATGCGATCGGATTCCAGGTTCGGTTTACCGACAAGTCCAGTCCGGACAATCTGGTCAAGCTCATGACCGACGGTATTCTGCTTGCAGAAACGCAGTCCGACCGTTTCCTCAATGCCTACGACACGCTGATTATCGACGAGGCGCACGAGCGCAGCCTCAATGTCGATTTTCTGCTTGGCTATATCAAACAGCTTCTGCCAAAACGCCCCGACATGAAGCTGATCATTACATCCGCCACCATCGATGCGGAAAAGTTTTCCCGGCATTTCGGCGATGCTCCGGTGATCGAGGTTTCCGGCCGATTGTATCCGGTCGATCTCGTGTATCGGCCGTTTGACGAAGACGATGAGGATGCGCACGACATTGATTTGCCCGAGGCCGTGGTCAACGCGCTCGACGAGATTGGCATGATGGGCAGCAGTGGCGACGTGCTGGTGTTCCTGCCGGGTGAGCGCGAAATTCGTGAATGTGCTGAAGCATTGCGCAAGCATCCGATGCATGGCCACGGCTCCGGGCGTTGGGAGATCCTGCCGCTGTACGCCCGCCTGTCGGCAAAGGAGCAGGAGAGAGTGTTCGCCTCCGGCGGGCCGCGGCGCATCGTGCTTGCGACCAATGTCGCCGAAACATCGCTGACGGTGCCGGGTATTCGCTATGTGATCGATTCGGGTCTGGCACGTATCAATCGTTACAGCTTTCGCAACAAGGTCGAAATGCTTCAGGTCGAAAAGATCTCGCGCGCTTCGGCCAATCAGCGGGCCGGGCGTTGCGGCCGTGTCATGAACGGCGTGTGCATCCGTCTGTACAGCGAGGACGACTTTGACGCGCGCCCGGAGTTTACCGATCCGGAAATCCTGCGTTCGTCACTGGCATCGGTGATCCTGCGTATGCAGGCCTTGCGCCTGGGCGAAGTCGCCGACTTTCCGTTTGTCGATGCGCCGGCTGCCAAGGCAATCGCCGATGGCTATCAGCTTCTGGTCGAATTGGCGGCAGTGAGCGACAAACACAGACTGACAGCAGTCGGAAAACAGCTGGCAAAACTGCCGATCGATCCGCGTATTGCCCGCATGATTGTCGCGGCAAAGGAATTTGGCTGCCTCGCGGAAATTCTCGTGATCGCTTCGGGATTGTCTGTGCAGGATCCGCGGGAGCGGCCGATCGACAAGCAGGAAGCGGTCAACCAGGCTCACAGCGAATTCAACGACGAACGTTCGGATTTTCTCGGCTACGTACAGATGTGGAACTGGTTCGAGGAGGCCATTCGCCACAAGCAGTCCAATCGCAAGTTGGTGCAGGAGTGCCATACGCGCTTTCTGTCCTATCTGCGCCTGCGCGAATGGCGTGAGTTGCATGGCCAGCTGGCTTCGCTGGCCGCTGACATGGGCTGGCGACCCAATGAAAAGCCGGCGCGCTATGAAGAAGTCCATCGCGCCTTGTTGTCGGGCCTGCTTGGCAACATCGGCTTCAAGTCCGATGACGCCGGTACTTACCTCGGTGCCCGCGGCATCAAGTACGTGGTGCACCCGGGATCAGGTCTGAAAAAACGCAAGCCGAAATGGTTGATGGCAGCGGAGCTGACCGAAACAACACGCCTGTTTGCCCGTTGCGTCGCACAGGTCGAAGCGGAATGGATCGAGAAACTCGGCGCACATGTTGCCAAAAGCAATTATCGTGATCCGCGCTGGTCGCGCGACGCCGGCAACGTTGTGGCGACCGAGCAGGTCACGGTGTACGGATTGATCGTGGTGCCGAGACGGCAGGTCCTGTTCGGTCCGGTCGACCCGGTGCTGGCTCGGGAGCTGTTTATCCGCGGCGCGTTGGTGGCTGGCGATGTGAATTCGCGGGCGCCATTCCTCAAACACAATCGCAAGCTGATCGAGCAGGTCAGCGATCTCGAACACAAGTCGCGTCGCCACGATGTGCTGGTTGATGAGTCGGCCATGTTCGATTTCTTCGACGAGCGGGTGCCGCAGGACATCTGGTGCTGGGTCGATTTTGAAAAATGGCGGCGTGAGGCCGAACGAAGCGACCCGCAATTGCTGTTTCTGAAGCGCGCCGACCTCATGCGTCATTCCGCCGAGCAGGTGACAGTCGACTTGTATCCGGACAGTATCGAACTGGCCGGATACCGTCTGTCTCTCTCGTACCGTTTCGAACCGGGCCATGTCATGGACGGGGTGACCATGACCGTGCCGCTGGCGGCACTGAACCAGATCGATGAACGCCGTTGCGAATGGCTGGTGCCCGGATTGTTGCGCGACAAGATCACGGAGTTGATTCGCGGACTGCCCAAGGGGGTACGCAAACATTTCGTGCCGGTGCCACAAGTGGTCACGAAGGTCCTCGGTCCGGTTGAGGCCGCAGTGAGAAGATCCGAGCCGCGCTCACTGGTACAGGTGCTGGCGCAGGCGCTCCACAGTCTGACCGGAGTCGAGGTGTCACAGGAGGCGCTCGATGCTGTCGAGTTGCCGCCTTATCTGCAAATGAATTTTCGGGTGGTTGGCGATCAGGGTGAGGAAATCGCCATGGGCCGTGACCTGGTGCGTTTGCGAAGCGAGCTCGGCGTCAAGGCATTGCGCAGTTTTACCGAGACCGCGGCGACGCAATTCGAGCGCAAGGGTTTGCGGCGCTGGGATTTCGATGAACTGCCCGAGATCATGGAAGTCGAGCGCGCCGGCGCACGGGTCACGGGTTTTCCGGCGATCGTAGACGAACGCGATTCGGTTGCCCTGACTCTGGTCGATACCGAAGTCGAGGCGCAACGCGCAACCCGTGCAGGGTTGCGGCGGCTGTTTCGCCTTTCGCTACCCGAACAGTTCAAATACCTGTCACGCAATCTGCCGGGATTGACGGAAATGTCGCTTCGCTACGCGCTGCTGCTTGAAGACCAGGGTGTACGTGGAGACAAGGCATCGGTGAGCGAGCGGTTGCGCGAGGAGTTGATCGAGGCGACCTGTGATCGTGCCTTCTTCGTCGATACCGGCGCGGACGATTCCGGGCCAGTGCGTGAGCGCAAGGTCTTTGAGGCGCGCGTGAGCCGGGGCAAGGTGCGGCTGGTCGAGGTGGCCAACGAACTGTGCCGCCTCACCGCTGATATCCTCACCCAGTATTCGGCGCTGCGCACGCGCCTGAACGAAGCGCGGTTCGCGGCCTGGCCGCGTGCCGTTGCCGACATTCGCAGCCATCTCGCAACGCTGCTTGGGCAGGGGTTTATCGTTGCAACGCCATTCGAGCGCTTGCGCCACTACCCGCGTTATCTGCGTGCCGCCGGCATGCGGCTGGACAAGCTTGCCTCCAATCCCGACCGGGACGCCAACTGGCAACAACAGTTGACGCGTTTCTGGCAGATGTACACCACGCGTGTGGAACAAGACCGGTTGCGCGGAGTCAGTGATCCAAAAGTGGAGGAGTTTCGCTGGATGCTGGAGGAACTGCGTGTGTCCCTGTGGGCGCAGCAACTGAAGACGCCGTACCCGGTTTCGTTCAAGAGGCTTGAACGCTACTGGACGGAGTTGTAGAAATGGCGGCCTGCAATGGCCCGTTTCTTGATTGCTCTGCCAGCTAATTCCTGATTGACGGATTTGCGCATGTCTGAAGCCAGAAATATGTTCTGGAAGAGCCGGCTTCGTGCCAGTGGCATCCATTTGTGCATCAGCCTCGGGGTGGCCGTGCTGGCCGCGCTGCTGGTCTTCCTTGTCTGGTATCCCTACCCGTACCGCGAGATCTCCGGTGGCCGGGACCTGTTTTTCATTCTGGTTTCGGTCGACGTGGTGCTGGGACCGCTTATTACGCTGACCGTCTTCAACCCGACCAAACCGCGCCGCGAACTGGTACGCGATCTGTCCATCGTCGGCCTGATTCAGCTCAGCGCCCTCGGATACGGCTTGTGGACGGTATTCGAAGCGCGGCCGGTACATCTGGCGTTTGAAATAGACCGGTTCCGTGTCGTCCACGCGATCGACGTCGAGCCCGAGATGCTGGCCAAGGCGCCTGAGGGATTGCGTTCGCTGCCGTTGTTTGGCCAGACGCCTGTCGCAGTGCGTCCCTTCAGGGATGCGAGGGAAAAGTATGAGGCCACCGTGGCCGCCTTGCAGGGCGTGCAAATGGGCTTCCGTCCCGACCTGTGGCAGCCCTACGCCGATGCGCGCATGCGCGTGTTGCTCGCCGCTAGCCCGCTGGCAAGGCTCAGGCAACGATTTCCTGACAAGACCGGGCTGATTGACGAGGCGATTGCGCAAACCGGCAAAGCGGAGGCTTCACTGGTTTCGATGCCGATGGTGGGCCGGGACAAGTTCTGGACGGTGTTGCTGGATTCATCCACCGCTGAGGTCGTCGGGTTCATTCCGCTCGACTCGTTCTGATTTTTTCCGGAGACGTCGCTGCGTGCAGTCTGACACTGCACGTAACCTGGTTTGCGATAATGCCTGCACAGTGGCGGACCCGGCTACCGGCCGAGTCCTGAGTTCTTCCGGGACACCTGCTAACATCCTGAACTACGGGCATCGAAACGACGATGCCTGACGTGGCGCTGGCCGCAATCTACGGAAATCTTCATGGAAAAATCGTTCGCAAGCGAAATCGAGCTACTGCGCCTCGGTAATGGAGAGACCTTTCACGGCGAAGGGATACTCGCAATTACCAAAGCCTTGCTGCAATCAGGCGTGTCTTATGTCGGAGGCTATCAGGGCGCACCGGTATCGCATCTGCTCGACGTCATGGTGCAGTCGGCCGATTATATGGACGAGCTGGGCGTGCACGTGGAAGCCTGTTCCAATGAAGCTTCTGCCGCGGCGATGCTGGGTGCGTCGATACACTATCCGATCCGCGGCGCCGTGACGTGGAAGTCCATCGTCGGTACCAACGTTGCTGCCGATGCACTGTCGAATCTGTCGTCTCCGGGCGTAAAGGGTGGCGCGCTGATCGTCGTTGGCGAGGATTACGGTGAAGGCGCCAGCGTCATTCAGGAGCGCACGCATGCCTATGCATTGAAGTCGACCATGCTGATGCTCGATCCGCGCCCGGATCTGGCGAACATGGTGCGTATGGTCGAACACGGTTTCCGGCTTTCCGAAACGTCCAACATGCCGGCGATTCTGGAATTGCGCATTCGCACCTGTCACGTGCGCGGCAGTTTTGAATGCAGGGACAATCTGGCGCCGGCAATTTCGACGCGACATTTGTTGGAACAACCCGCGGAGTTTGATTACACCCGGCTGGCTCATCCGCCGGTGACGTTTCGTCACGAGAAGCTGAAAACAGAACAACGCGTACCGGCGGCTCGCGCCTATATCGCTGAACACAAACTCAATGAACTGTTTGCGGGCCGGCGCGATGACATCGGCCTGATCGTGCAGGGTGGGTTGTACAACTCGCTTATCCGGGCACTGCAGATGTACGGGCTTGCCGATGCCTTCGGCGACTCCGAGCTGCCGATACTCGCGCTGAACGTAACCTTTCCGTTGGTGCCTGAAGAAATCGCCGGGTTCTGCCTGGGAAAGCGCGCCGTGCTGGTGCTCGAGGAAGGCCAACCCGATTTCATCGAGCAGGACATCCTGACGATGCTGCGCCGGCGCGACATCAACACGCCGGTACACGGCAAGGACATGTTGAGCGAGGCGGGCGAATACACCGTGGAAGTCATGTCGGCAGGACTGGAACTATTCTGCGCGCGTTACCTGCCCGATATCGATATTGCCGAAGGCAAGGCCTGGCGGGCCGGCAACAATTCCCGGCGTGCCGAAGTTGCGGCAAAACTTGCTGCACCGTTACCGGCGCGCCCGCCCGCATTCTGTATTGGTTGCCCGGAGCGGCCGGTGTTCGCCGCGCTCAAACTGGCGCAGCGCGACGCCGGACCCGTGCACATTGCGGCAGATATCGGCTGCCACTCATTTGGTACCTTCGAACCGTTCTCCTTCGGACATTCGATTCTCGGTTATGGCATGAGCCTGGCAAGCCGTGCCGGCGTCTCGCCGATGATGAACCGGCGCGTGCTCGCCGTCATGGGCGACGGCGGTTTCTGGCACAACGGTTTGCTCACCGGAGTGCAGTCGGCACTGTTCAACGGCGACGATGCGGTGCTGGTAATTTTCAAGAACGGTTACACCTCGGCAACCGGAACCCAGGAAATCATTTCCACGCCGGACGAAGAGGTGAGGGCGAGCGCGCCGCGCAAGAACCAGAGCCTGGTCGATCGCAATACCACCATAGAGAAAACACTCGAAGGCCTCGGCGTGCAGTGGATGCGCACGGTGCACACCTACCATGTGGAAAAGGTGCGCAAGGTTTTCGACGAGGCGTTTACCAGTGACTTCAATGGTCTCAAGGTCATCGTCGCCGAGGGCGAATGCCAGCTCGAACGCCAACGGCGCATCCGGCCGTGGCTGGCCGGGCTGCTTCGCGCGGGAAAACGCGTTGAACGTGTCAGATACGGCGTCGATGATGACGTGTGTACCGGAGATCATGCATGCATCCGCTTGTCCGGCTGTCCAACACTGACACTGAAAGACAATCCTGATCCGCTCAAGGTCGATCCCGTGGCAACGGTGATTGACGGCTGCGTTGGTTGCGGGTTGTGCGGCGAAAATGCCCACGCCGCCACGCTGTGCCCATCGTTTTACCGGGTGGAAATCATTCGCAACCCGAAGTGGCACGAGCGCGTGGTCGACGGTATGCGTGCCGGTATGCTGCGTTTGCTCGGGTCAGCGTGAGCAGATGAGTTCGATGGCAGACACCAACACGCACCGCCCCATTACCTTGCTGATCTGCGCGCTTGGCGGCGAGGGCGGAGGCGTACTGGTCGAGTGGCTGGTACGCACGGCAACCACCTGCGGTTTTGCCGCGCAAAGCACCTCGATACCGGGTGTGGCGCAGCGCACCGGTTCGACCACTTACTACATCGAGATTTTCCCCGTGCCGCTGTCGGAGCTGGGCGACAGGCGGCCGGTATTCAGTCTTTACCCCGTGGCTGGCGCGCTGGACATACTGGTGTCGTCAGAGTTGCTGGAGACAGTGCGCCAGATCAGCAACGGCATGGTCTGCGCCGAGCGGACCCATGTCCTGACGTCGACTTCACGCACCTTCACGACTGCGGAGAAAATGCAACTGGCCGATGGCCGTATCGACGGGCAGGAACTGCTCGAAGTGATTCGCGGCTACAGCCGTTCCTGTCATGCCATGGACATGTCGGCGTTGGCGCGCGATGCCGGTACTGTCGTCAGCGCGGTGTTGATGGGTGTGATTGCCGGCAGCGGATTGCTGCCGTTTCCCCGTGAGGCATTCGAGTCGACCATCGGCCAGTCAGCGCGGGGGGTGGACGCCAGCTTGCGAGGGTTTGCGCAGGCTTTCGAGCGGGTGCAGAAGACAACCGGCGAACAACCGCCATCGCAAGGCACAGTTTCGCAAGCAACGGCGCCGCTTGCCGAATTGCCCCAGTCGATACGGGACGATTTCCCGAAAACGCTGCACGATATGCTGGCGCTCGGTTACGCCCGTTGCCTCGAGTACCAGGATGCGGGCTACGCCAGGCTTTTTACCGATCGTCTGAAACAGATTCTGGAAGCCGAGCGCCTTGCCGATGCGGCTGGCCGGCATGGGTTCGCTGCTACGCGAGAGGCGGCGCGCTATCTGGCACTGTGGATGGCCTTTGATGACATCGTCAGGGTGGCCGATCTCAAATCGCGTGCCAGCCGGTTTGACCGCATTCGTGGCGAGGTCAAGGCCGGGCCGGACGAGTTGCTCCGGGTGCATGACTATTTCAAACCCGGCGTTCCCGAAATCGCGGGGCTGTTGCCCGGACCGCTCGCGCACAGGTTGTTACGTTACGACACGCGTCGTCTTAGCGCGGGCAAGGCGCCGATTGCTTTTTCGCTCAAACTGGCAGCGAGTTCGGTCACCGGTTTCGCCGCACTGCGCATCCTTGCCAGTCTCCGGTGGTTGCGCAAACGCAGCCTGCGTTACTGGCAGGAGCAGGACATGATCGGACGCTGGCTCGATGGTATCCGCGCCGGTTTTCAATCAGACTGGCAAACCGGTTTTGAAGTGGCGTGTTGCGCGCATCTGATCAAGGGTTACGGGTCTACCAATGAGCGCGGCAAGGCGAATCTCATGCATGTGCTCGATCATTTGCTGAGCGCCGAATACGAAAGCGCCAGTGCACGCGCCAGCGCGATACGCGCGGCGCGCGAAGCCGCGCAGACTGACGATACCGGCAAGGCGCTGGATAACACGCTCGCACAACTCGGCGCCCCGGCCCGGGAAGTGAAAGGGCAACCTGTTGTCTGGATGAAAAAGCCGCAGCGCACCGGCACGCGGGCCTGAACTGCCCGCCGTGGCGAAGCAGGTCGCAGGCGTGGGTGGCGTTTCGTTCAGTTGCGGCCGCCGCAACTGCGCGGTTGATCAAACACAACACCGAAGGCGGGATTACGCTCGCTGTGGTAGCGCCCGACCAGAACCCCGGCAGTGATTGCGTTCAGCCCCTTCGGGTGTTTCTCTGACGGCTGGAATTGCACCCCGGGATATTCGCGCGAGAGTGTTTCGGTCCACTCTTCGAGTGAGTGGAAAACCTGGCTCATTTGCAGTTACCGTTGCAAAGGATCACGCGCTGCGCGCAGTTGATCCGCTCAAACGCTTCGGCGGCAGCGGGATCGTTATCGCTTCCCGAGTGAAACATCAGTGCATTGTTGCACTGTCTGTGCGCTGTGACATAAGCCGGCACGCCCATCCATTCGACATTGGAGCAACCGGGGTTGCCGACTCCGAACTGGATTCCAAGCTCGTAGGTGGCGCAAAACACGCCCCGGTGCTGGACGTTTCCCTCAATGTGCCAGTCTCCGTTCTGCAACAGCCACGCACGGGCGTTGCCAAAGAAGAAATCGAGCCTGGACGGCGCGCCAGGTACGCCGACCTGGTTTGTTCGGCGCGGCTCGGAAGCGAGCTTGCGCACTTCTTCGTCGGCGCTCGCCTGAGCGACCAATGCGCTGCTGCTGATAATGAGAAGCAGGGTTATGATGACGCGTTGCACCAAGTCAATCTAACACGGCCGGCCGGGGTGGACCAGCAGATTGACAAGCCACCGGGGTGGCTTAATACTGACTGTCCCCTTTGAAGGGTGCTACGGAGGCATCGATGAGAAGCGTACAGCACTTGCTTGAGGAAAAGCCGCAGCAGATTTTGTCCATTGGCCCGGATGCGAGCGTACTGGATGCGCTGAAGCTCATGGCCGAAAAAGACGTCGGTGCCCTGGTGGTGCTCGACGGAGAAAAGCTCATTGGCATCTTTTCCGAACGCGATTATGCGCGCAAGATCATTCTTTTCGGGAAGTCTTCTAAGGACACCCCAGTGAGTGCGATCATGACGCAGAAAGTAGTCTGCGTTCGCCCGGAACAGACCGCGGAAGAGTGCATGGCGCTGATGACGCAAAAACGGGTTCGTCACCTGCCGGTGCTGTCCGAGAAGAAAGTGATTGGCATCATCTCGATCGGCGACGTAGTCAGGGCGATGCTGACCGATCAGCAGCGCACGATAGAACAGTTGGAACAGTACATCATGAGTTGAAAGGAATACGCACCGATTCATGCTTTGCCGGCAAACACTGATTCTGGTCGTTTTTTTGGCATGCGGCGTGGCTGCGTGCAAATCGCAGGAGTCATTGACCGCAAAGCAGGTCGGTTGCTCGACACGCGATGTGACGATTATTCCAAGCGAGTATTCCCGCGCCGGTTCGCTTACCCGGTGGTGCGCGATGTGCGGTAATGACACTTTTGTCTGCGTAAGTAATCCGCAGCGCGATCCTGTTGTGTGCCGCAAGGTGGAAGTCGGGCCGCCATGCGAATGAGGCGGAAGATGCAGGCGGCATCATTCAGGGAGAGTGGTTTCGGCAACGGCTGATTTGAGCTTTTCGCCCCTGGGCGACCGGGCGTTGGTGCTCGAGGTGGGTAATCGCGTCGATGCGGCAACGACGGCGTGTATTCGAGCGCTTGCCGATTATCTTGCCGGGCTCGATTTGCCGGGGGTAGTCGATTTCGTGCCCGCCTTGACCTCGATCGGCATTCACTATGACCCGGAGCAGTGGCACGACGAGGCCGGAACGCGCACGCCTTATGAGTTGCTGGTTGCACGTTTACAGAGCGTGTTGCCGGATCTGGCGACACTGGAAATGTCCGAAGGCACCTTGCACGAAGTGCCGGTGTGTTATGAGCCCGAATTTGCCGAAGACTTGCCTGCGCTGGCCAGCGCGCAAGGTTTGTCACGCGATGAGCTCGTACAGATTCACAGCCGCGCCACCTACACCGTTTACATGATCGGGTTTGCGCCCGGATTTGCCTATCTTGGTCCGCTGGACCAGCGACTGATGACACCAAGGCGGCAGACGCCGCGCGCGCGTGTGCCGGCCGGGAGTGTTGCCGTAGCCAACGAGTACACCGGCATTTATCCGGCGCCATTGCCCGGCGGCTGGCATATCATCGGGCGTACCCCGCTGCAACTGTTTGATCCGGCTAACGAGCGCCCATCACTACTCGGTGCTGGTGATCGGGTAAAGTTCGTGCCGATCAACGCCACCGAATTCCGCAATCTGCGGCGGCGCAAGCCATGACGGTCGAAGTGATTCGCGCAGGTTTGCTGACGACGGTGCAGGATCTTGGCCGCTACGGCGCGCAACGCTTCGGTGTGCCGGTCAGCGGAGCGATGGACACGCGTTCGCTGCGCATAGCCAATCTGCTGGTGGGCAATGAGCAGGGTGCGGCAGCACTCGAGGTGACGTTGGTTGGCCCGTCTCTGCTCTTTGATTCGGATGCGCTGATCGCCGTGTGCGGCGGCGATTTGAGCCCTGTCGTCGATGGGCGGCCGCTGCCGATGAACCGGCCGGTGTGGATTGCGCGCGGCAGTCTGCTTTCGTTCGGGCAACCGCTGGCCGGGTGCCGGGCCTACGTGGCCTTTGCCGGCGGCATCGATGTGGCACTGGTGCTGGCCTCACGTTCGACTTATTTGCGAACCGGATTTGGCGGCGTTAAAGGGCGTGCTGTAACGAAGGGCGATCGCATCAATGCGGTGGCGGGCGAGGTTTCGCATTTTCTGCAATTGCTCGACTCGGCTTCGTTTGCCAGCAGTGGTTTTGCCGCGCCGAAATGGTCCGTGCGCGTCGATTCCGGCCGGATGCTTGCGCGGCCGCAGCGCATTCGATTCATTGCCGGACGCCACTGGGAACTGCTGGCGCCGGCGGTGCGTGAAATGTTCGTCGAGGAAAAGTTTCGCGTTGGCGCGGCGTCCGATCGAATGGGATATCGGCTCGAAGGCGTTGGCCTTGAGCGGCACGAGTACGGGAACATCGTTTCAGAGGCAGTCGCATTCGGAACAATCCAGCTGCCACCGGACGGTAATCCCATCATCCTGATGGCGGACCGCCAGACTGTCGGCGGTTATCCGCGCATCGGCGAGGTGGCAAGCGTGGATCTGCCGCTGCTTGCACAGCTGAAACCGGGAGACATGCTTGAATTTGAGCAAATATCGCTGTCAGAAGCGCATAATCTTTCCCATGTACAGGAAAAAGCGCTGGCCCGGATAGACGCCGCAATCGCTGCGGCGAGGCGCTGAATGCACGAGATGACCAGGTATATCGATCTGAATTGCGACATTGGCGAGTACGACAGCGAGGAAGGCGCGTTGCGCGAAGCCGCGATCCTGCCGCATGTCAGTTCAGCCAATATCGCCTGCGGGTTGCATGCCGGTGATGCGCGGGTGATGCGCAAGACCATGCGCGCGGCCAGTGAACTGGGCATCGCCGTTGGCGCGCATCCGTCGCTGGCAGACCGTGAAAATTTCGGCCGGCGCGAGATTGTCCACAGTGCTGATGAAATCTACGAGCTGACGCTGTATCAGATCGGGGCTTCCGCTGCACTCGCAGAGGCCGTGGGTGAGCGGCTCAACCACGTGAAACCGCACGGCGCCTTGTACAACATGGCGGCACGCGATCGTGCGCTCGCTGATGCCATTGCCCATGCGGTCCGTGATTTCGATGCCGGGCTGGTCGTGTTCGGCTTGTCCGGGTCGGAAATAGTTGCCGCTGCCGAGGCAGTCGGTTTGAAATGCGCCAGCGAAGTATTCGCCGACCGCCGTTATGAATCGGATGGCAAACTGGCCTCGCGTACGCAAGCCGATGCGCTGATTGAAGACGTAGAGGAAGCAGCCCGGCAGGTACTGGATATGATCGAGCACGGTTTTGTGCGCGCACGTGATGGCAGCAAAGTGACGGTTCGCCCTGACACGGTCTGTATCCACGGTGACGCACCGACAGCACCGGCATTTGCACAGCATCTGGCGCGAATGCTCGCCGAGGCCGGAATTATGCTGCGCGCTGTTAACCGGGGCGATTAGAACCGGGACCATTGCAATTGCGTTGATTAGAACCGGTTCGTCTGATACCGGGCTGATGGTAACTGGTGTGATGATAGCCGGCCTCGACTGTAATCGGCCGGCAAATACTCTATAATCGCAGGGTTGTTCTGGCCGCCGAGGGCATCGGCGGCTTTTTCGTTATGTCGGCCCCGCCATCTCGCGCGGGTGGCCACTGAAACCGGATCACCAAGTTGAAAAAGCACCTCATTTGCATCTTCGGCGTTGTCACGCTGAACCTGATGTCAGTCAACGCGGCACTATCCCAGACCAAACCGGCGAAGGAGACGACGGGGGATATCTCCAGTACCGTCAGTCCGAATAAAGCCAAGCAGCGCTTCTTCCTCCGAAACGAGTTCCGGGAGCGCGAGGACGGTACACAAATCAATATCCTCGAGGCCTTGTATGACCTGCCGCTCACTGACGACCTGGTGTTGCGCACGCAGATTCCACACGTCACGAATAACCCGCTGGAGGGACCCACTGTCAATGGGCTTGGTGACATCACCAACTCGCTCTACTATCGATACAAGCGTGGAGAGGGCAGGTCGTACTTTATCGGCCTGGAGGGGAAGTGGAACACGGCGCGCAACCCCAAACTGGGTACTGGCAAGAACATGCTGGCGCCGACCTGGTTTGCATCGATCAGCCTTCCCGAATACCACACGATCCTGTTTCCATTTATCCAGCGTTACTTCACGGTGTCAGGCGACGCTGACCGGGAAGATCTCAATTACACGCTGATAAAGCCGCGTTGGCTCACCAAACTCAAAAACCGCTATTACACGTTCATCGAACCGCAAATCTACATCAATCACGAAGAAAATAACGAGACCACGGGTAACCTGGAGGTGGAACTGGGACGTTTCGTAACTCCGCAAACGATGGCGTATGTGCGGCCAGGCGTCGGACTATGGGGACAGACTGATTCGCGTTACCTGTTCGAGTGGAACTTCGAGATTGGTGTCCGCCATTTCTTCAAGTAACGTTTTACCAGTTAGACCGGGACTGATTAGATCGGGACTGATTAGATCGGGACTGATCTGATCCCGAGTGGAGCCCGGGGCCGCTACTGAAGCTTGAGCGCTTCAACATTGATCAGGATGGTGACTTCATCACCGATCGACGGTACATAGGTTGTCATTCCCCAATCGGAGCGCCGGATGAGGGTGCGGGCATCGGCGCCGCAGGCAGGCACATGGTAAATCGGGTGCTGCGCGCATGCGAAGTGTGTGATTTCCAGTGACACCGGATGTGTGCGGCCGAGCATGGTGAGATCGCCTTCGGCTCTCGTCAGTTTCTCGCCATCGAAACTCAGCGCGCGGGCGACAAAGCTGATTGTCGGATACTGTTCGACGTCAAAGAATTCTTTCCGGCGCAGGTGTTCATCGCGTTTTGCCAACCCGGTATCGATTGACGCAGAATCGATACTGACTTCGATGGAACCACTGCCCGTAGCTTTGTCGAGCACGATTGTTCCGCTGGTGCGATCAAATCTGCCACGAACCGTCGACAGGCCAAGGTGATTGATTTCGAAACTGGCGTAGCTGTGTTTGGAATCGACCGTGTAGGTAACCGGTTCGGCCAGCACGGTTGATGGTGCCAGCCACAGACTCGTCAACAGCAACGAGACCTGTACAGCAGTTTGCAGGCTTTTCGAATACATGCTTCTCCTCCGCTTGCATCAGTCACTCAAACTGTAACGCAGGCTGCTGCGCGGGTCATCCACCGCAGTGCCCGGGCGTTTGCACGGCGGGTTATGGCAGCTTGACGCACCGCTGCGCCACGGACACACTTTGCGCCCATGGCATCCGAACACTTAAGGATCGGGCTTTTGATCATTGGTGACGAGATTCTCTCGGGCAAGCGGCAGGACCGTCACTTTGCGAAAGCGATTGAAATCGCAAATGCGCGAGGATTATCCGTGTGCTGGTCGATGTATCTATCGGATGACCCGCAAATGATCACGGACGTCCTGTCGAGTACGATGACGCGCGATGACGTCGTGTTCAGTTTTGGCGGTATCGGTGCGACACCGGATGACCATACTCGCCAGTGTGCGGCGCGCGCTGCAGGCGTGGAGTTGGTGCTGCATCCGGAAGCGCAACGCGAAATCGAAGCGCAATTCGGCGCTGAGGCCTATCCGCGCCGTATTGAAATGGGTGTGTTCCCGGCTGGATCGCGCATCATTCCGAATGCCTACAATCGAATCCCCGGTTTCAGTGTTGGCAAACACCATTTCCTGCCAGGCTTTCCGTCGATGGCCTGGGCAATGATGGAGTGGGTGCTGGATTCGGAATACCTCGACCAGCATCGCGAATCGCCACCCGTGGATATTGCAGTGATCGTCATGGACGCACCCGAAAGCCAGTTGATCAACCTGATGAACGACTGCCTGAAACAGTTTCCCGCCTGCAAGGTGTTCAGCCTCCCGACACTGACTGCCGAGGGCCGGCGTATCGAACTCGGTGTTAAGGGCGAGGCGGCCCAGGCGCAAGAAGCGCTCACTTACCTGCAGCGCGGTGTCACCAGCCTCGGGTATGACTGGCAGCCGCGCCGCTGAGCGTGTACGAGATACGTCTGCCGGTAACTCCGTGTAGCGCGCCGCGTACGTTTCCTCTTATTTATCATACGAATAGTCGTTTGCGACGACGCTATTTCTGCTAACCCCGTTTTGCCCGCACCGTCGTTTACATACGAGGTGATATGGAAAACGGAGGTTGTGATGCGCAAATGGATTCTCGCAGTATTTTTCGCTTTGCTCAGCGTGCCGGCGTTCGCGGCCGGAAAGCTTGCCGGGGTGGATATTATCGATGCACAGTCCGGACAACGCCTTCCGGTCTACCACAGCCATGGTCGGCATTACGTAGCCGGGGTGCCCGGAAGGGAATATTCGATACGAATCAGGAGCCGGGTCTACACGGATCTGCTGGCGGTGGTCTCCGTCGACGGCGTCAACGTGGTGACAGGCGAGACGGCGGGGGTGGACCAGGGTGGTTACATTTTGCGCCGGCACCAGCGATTCGATATCCGGGGCTGGCGCAAATCGCTCGAACAGGTCGCATCGTTCTACTTTGCCAGCCTCGACGAATCCTATGCAGCGCGCACTGGCCGCCCCGACAATGTCGGAGTAATCGGGGTCGCACTGTTCAGACCACGGGTGCAGCCGCTTTATGAGGATGGATTCGGCGCCTCTGAAGAGCCAGCGGCCCCGGGCGCCCGTAGCTCGGAACAACAGGCAGACAGCGCGGCACGCCTAGGCACGGGCCATGGGCGGCGGCTGGGTTCGGTGGTTCGTTATGGCCAATTCGAGCGTGCTTCGGAGCGGCCCGACGAAATTGTCACTATCTATTACGATAGTTACGCCAATCTTGTCGCCCGCGGTGTTATCCCGGGGGCCAGCCCCGGACCCCGGGCATTCCCCAATGGTTTCGTGGCCGACCCGCCAAACGGGTGATCCAGGCCCGGCCCCGGTGCGGATCGGGAAGGTTCGCCGCCAAAACCGCTAGACTAGCGGGGATGTCGGCGAACGATACCGATGAAGCATTGATGATCGCGTACTGCAATGGCGATGCCGAGGCATTCGCGCGGTTGTATGACCGTCACCGTGGGGCGCTCTACCGGTTCATACGGCGCCAGTGCGCCATGGCGGTGGCCGATGAGCTGTTCCAGGACGTCTGGACCCGGCTCATCGTTGCCCGCCGCTACTATGAGCCGACCGCCAGGTTTTCAACCTATCTCTACCAGGTGGCGCGTAACCGGCTCATTGACCACTACCGTTCCAGTGGGCGCAGCCTGGAGGACGCCAGCGGTGATGATCCCCCGGAAGCCCCCGCGGCCATTGGCCAACAGCCGGAAAACGCTGTGCAGACGCGGCAGCAGGCGTCGCGACTGCTGAGCTTGATCGAAGCATTGCCGCCGGCGCAGAGGGAAGCCTTTCTGCTGCATGAAGAAGCCGGGTTCACGCTGGCCGAAATCGGCGAAATCACCGGCGTTGGCCGTGAAACGGTGAAAAGTCGCTTGCGATATGCGTTGGCGAGCCTGCGGCAGGGGATGGAAGAATGGTTGTGACGGTAACGGCTGCAAACAGGAGAGCGATGTGAGCGAGCGTCCGAGCGACGACGAGCAATTGCAGGCATTCCTTTCGGGCGACTCTGCAATATCCCGGCGCTACCGTGAATCCAGCGCCGACAAACCGCCTGCGCACGTTGATGCCGCGATCCTGGCTACATCCAGATGGGCAATCGGCGCTGACAGAGAACCGGCTGCTGATACAAGACCGGCCGCAGCCAGAGAAACCGGCGCCGACGGTGATCAGCCTGCTGTTGCCCGTGAGGTGCGCACGGCCCGCACCAGCCGGCGGCCGCGTCGCAGTTTCTTCATGCAATGGGGTATTCCGCTGGGCACAGCCGCTGTGGTGGTCGTGGCCGCTACGCTGACGCTGTTGGTCGAGCGTGACCCGGAGTTGCAACGTATTCGCGATGATTACGACGCGGCGCCAATGGATCAGCACGGCGGAAGTGAAGGGTCCGTCGTCGCGCAAGCCGAACCCGAGGCGGCCGAAACGCCTGCGGTTGAGCCCAAAGTGGCGGAATCGAAGGTGGCCGAACCGGCGGCCAGGGTGAAAGCCACGCCACCGGCGCCGGCGAAACCGGCCGTAAAAAAATCAGCCGAAGCGAAACCGGCGGCTCCGCCTCGATCCGAAAAGGTTCAGTCGAAACCGGCACCGCCCAAGCCCGCGACGCAACAGTCCGCTGCAGCGAGCGAGGAAACTGAGGTGGTGGCGCAACAGGCTGCCACCGTTGGCACGGTTGCGAGCCAGAGCAGCGAAGCGCGGCAGCCCGATCGAGCTGTCGACGAGCCGGTTGCACGACAGTTATCCGAGCCGGCCGAAGTCAATGTCGCGCCCGGACCTGGCCGCACGGAGAAGACGGAACAGGCCTTTTCCGACGCTGGCAGTGTGGAAGTCCAATCCGCCGACGATGCCGCTGTAGAGGAGCTTGCCGCAGCGAAAGACCAGGCAGTGCAGGCCGATTCGGATGCTCAGTCACAACAACAGGCCTTTCCGGGCTTGACGACATCCGTCCCCCAGCCGGCGTTTACGCAAACACCGCAGGTTGCTTCGCAGGCCGCCGGTGAAACCGGCGCGCCGGCCTCGCTTGCGGTGGATGCGTTGCAGGACCCGCAGGAATGGCTCGACGATATCGAGGACTTGCTCGCACAGAACAAGCGCACGGAAGCGATCGATTCGCTGAAAGCATTTCGCCGGAAATACCCGGATTACGAGTTGCCGCCGCGGCTGCGCGATCTGCTGCCGGCAGACACTGACAGTACCGAATGACTTTTTGGCAATACGTCGTGCCCGAACCCGCTTGCCGGCAGGCAGGTAGGGTTCCCGCATCGATTGAACTACTTGCCGGGCTTGCGCTTCAGGGCAAGCGTTAGCCCATCACCGATTGGCAGCATGGATATATCGACACGGTGGTCGGCCAGCACCAGCGCGTTGATTTCGCGAATGGCTTTCGTATCCTCGCTTTGGTCGGTTTCATTGACGACATTGCCGTTCCACAACGTGTTATCGATCGCGATCAGCCCGCCGGGACGCAGCAACGCCAGCGCGCGTTCGTAATATGCCTTGTAGCCGGTCTTGTCGGCATCGATGAATGCGAAATCGAAACTGTCGGCAAGGTCGTTTTCAAGCATGGTGTCCAGCGTTTCGATTGCCGGTGCCAGGCGCAATTCGATCTTGTGATCGACATCGGCCTCCTTCCAGTAACGTTTCGCGACGCTGGTCCATTCCTCACTGATATCACAGGCGATAATGCGCCCGTCATCGGGCATTGCCATTGCCACACTCAGACTCGAGTAGCCGGTAAACACGCCGATCTCGATTGCGCGGCGAATACCAAGCGCCCTGACCAGCAAGCGCATGAACTGCCCCTGCTCGGGACAGATCTGCATGCCTGACATCGGCAAGGTTGCGGTTTCCTGGCGCAACCGCGCCAGTACGTCAGGCTCGCGCAGCGACGCCTTTTGCATGTAGGCGTAGAGCTCGTCGGACATCGTTGTTGTCTTGCTGGACATGTTCGGTATTAATGCGGGTCTGGACGGAAGCTTGTTATGGTAACGGCATTTCAACAGCAGCTGCCCGGGGAATGCGTTCACGGCGCCAGGCGTTGACAGCCCATTGCATGGCTTCTGCCGCCGGCCAGCGTGCCAGTTCCGGCGGCGGTTCTTGTCCCAGGAAGCGTAACACCGCGTGGATGCTTTGGGCGGCGCGTGCTGTCTCCACCGCTGTCGCCCCGGTCTGCTTCGACAACTTCTCGCCGCGTTCGTTGGTGGCAACCGGCAGGTGCAGGTAGGACGGCGTTGGCAGGTCGAGCAGGTGTTGGAGATGGATCTGCCGCGGGGTCGAATCAATCAGGTCGGCACCACGAACCACATGGGTTATGCCCTGATGCCCGTCGCCGACGACACAGGTCAGGTGGTAGGAAAAAATGCCATCAGCCCGGTAGACGATGAAATCACCGATCTGCGCAGCCAGATCCTGCTGCACGTGTCCCTGCAGCAGGTCATCAAATCCGATTGTGGTGCCGTCTTCAATTCGCAGACGCAGTGATCGGCCGTTTTTGCCAGGTGGCAGGCCGTTGCGGCAGGTGCCGGGATAGACCGGGCCTTCGAGGCCGGGCCAGCCCGCCTTGCCAATATCGCGCCGGCTGCAGGCGCAGGCGAACAACCGGCCACTTGCGCGCAAGGCGTGCAGTGCGTTGTGAAAGGCCTCGCGATTGCGGCTTTCGTAAACCGGCTGTCCATCCCATTCAAGAGAGAATGCTTCCAGCGTGCGCAGAATCAGGTCGGCCGCACCGCTGACGACCCGTGGCGTATCGATGTCGTCGATCCGCACTTGCCACTGCCCGCCGTAGGCGCGGGCGTCGCAGTAGCTGCCGATGGCAGCGGTCATGGAGCCGAAATGCAACGGACCAGACGGCGTCGGTGCGAACCGTCCACGGTAACCATGGGTCGTGTCCGGATTCACGGCGAACGCTTGTCTGCGTGGCTGTGCCGCCCCAGTTCCCGTGCCAGATAAATGAGGCTGACAAACAGGATTACCGAAAGCGCGGTTTCGATTGCCGCCAGATGGTTCGACGGTGGCGAGTCGCTGAATGTGCGCACGACACCTTCCATGAAATAGGCGATGCACAGCAACGAGGCCCACTGACAGGTATAGCGATCGGCGCGCAGGATGCCCCGCAACGGGAACAGGAGCGGCAACGCCTTCAATACCATCCACGAGCCGCCCGGGCGTAACGGGGCAAGCACCGATTCCCATGCAACGCACAAGGCAAGCAGCAACAG
The DNA here is from genome assembly GCA_050050435.1 of Burkholderiales bacterium. Lineage (GTDB taxonomy): Bacteria > Pseudomonadota > Gammaproteobacteria > Burkholderiales > Eutrophovitaceae > SG8-40. The sequence continues at coordinate 31,745 of JASFUE010000003.1, forward strand.
CAGACTGGCAATTGCAGTGAGGTAGAGTGTGCGCATCAGTTGCGAGCCGTGCGAGCGAGTGCGACCAGCGCGCCGCGCGCGCCAGTGGCTGTTGAGACTTGTGAGTCGAAGTCGAAACGGTAGAGCATGTCATCGGCGCGCACGTCGAAGCCGTCGCAGTCAATGCCGACCATTTCCACTGTGGCCGCCTGTATGCCGTGGACATGACGGCAGCATTCCAGAAGACTGTCGCGATGATCTGTATTCATGTGTTCGATAATGCTGTCCTCGGCTTGCGCAATCGGCAGCTCCGGTGCCAGCAGTGATTTTCCGTTGACCCAGTGTGCGCTGCCAAATCCGGCGATCAGTCGCGCATGCTCCGGCTCGATGACATAAAAACGAAAGCCGCCAATGTCGAGAAAATCGCGGTTATCCGGAAAGAAGCGCAGATACCGCCTGGCGATGGCAGGTTCGTCGCAAACGCCGATTGTTCCCAATACCGTTGCGCGTGCCTCTGGGCGCAGTGCCGGTACCATCGGAGAAGCGGTGAACGATACCTTCGGGTCTTGCCCGATTGCTTTCGTGTGCTCGGACAGGTGGCTGATGAACACGATCACGCGCCCTTGTTGATCGGTGCAACAGGGTAGTGCGGCGGTATAGGGATAATCGGCAAAGCGCACGCCGCACGTGCCAAGTACGCCCGTGTAAAAATGGCGCAGTAGCCGTCTCGTCTCGACTGCGCGGTTTGATGTATTCGTCATGCCGCCAGTTTGCGGGCGATGTTGGCGAGCTGGCGACCGTGCGCGATACACAGCTTGCGCTCATCATCGCTGAGCGGCTGGTCATTGTTGACGCCGGCGACATGACTTGCGCCGTACGGTGTGCCGCCGGTGCGAGTGGAAAACAGTTCTGCTGCCGTGTAGGGCAGGCTCACGATGACCATGCCGTGGTGCATCAGCGGCAGCATCATCGACAACAGCGTGGATTCCTGGCCACCGTGCATGCTCGAGGAAGCGGTAAACACCGCCCCCGGCTTACCCGCCATTGTGCCGCTCAGCCACTGGGTACCGAGCCCGTCGAGAAAATATTTCATCGGTGCTGCCATGTTGCCGAACCGGGTGGGACTGCCCAGCGCCAACCCGGCGCAATCCTCGAGGTCCTTTTGTTCGACATAAGGTGCGCCGTCGTCGGGAATGCCGGGCGCGACGGCTTCGGCCACCGTCGATACCGGCGGCACCGTGCGCAGGCGCGCATTCATACCTTCGACTGTTTCGATACCACGGCCAAGAAGTTGCGCCATCTGCCTGACGCTGCCGTTGCGTGAATAATAGAGAACAAGAATATCGGGCATGAGTTTAGCTTCTCTCCAACGGTCCGACGTTACCACACGCCACGTTCCGCAGCCTCTCCATGAGTACTAAAACGACATCAGAAGCCAGGTCAGGTTCCGGTCAGGCAAATACGGGCAGCTCGCGGAAAAAGTCGCATATGAGTATTGGCCGGCAGTTCTACTTGCTGATCAATTTCGTGTCGCTCGTCTATTCGAGATTTCGTGAAGAACGTTGTTTTCAGTTGTGTGGCAGTCTGACGTTTACCACGCTGCTCGCGCTGGTTCCGCTCGTCACCATTGCGTTGATGTTCATGACAGCCTTCCCGGTTTTCCAGGCACTGTCCGAACAACTGCGCGAATTTGTGCTGGGTAATCTGGTGCCGCAGGCTGGCAGCAAGGTGATCTCGGTCTACGTACAACAATTCTCATCCAACGCGGCCCGGCTGACCGCGGCAGGAGTGAGCGTACTCGTCGTCTCGGCGATCATGTTGATGCTCACCATCGACCGCGCATTCAATACCATCTGGCGAGTCAAGAGACCGCGGCCGCTGGTGCAGCGGGTACTAATTTACTGGTCGTTGCTTACGGTTGGTCCCTTGCTTATGGGTGGAAGCCTGACGCTGTGGTCGTGGCTGGTGAAATTGTCCAACAACGCCAGCGGGGTGGTTCCCGTGGTGGCGATTGAAATGCTCAAAGTGGTGCCGCTTGCGCTGACCGCGCTGGCGTTTGGCCTGCTTTACCGGCTCGTGCCCAACCGGCAGGTGTCTGCGATCGATGCTGCCATCGGCGGCATCTTCGCAGCTGTGTTCTTTGAGGCGATGAAGTACGGGTTTGGCCAGTTCATCTCCAACTTCAGCAGCTACAAACTGGTTTATGGCGCGTTTGCCAGTGTGCCGATTTTTCTGTTGTGGATCTACGCCTCCTGGGTAGTGGTCATTTTCGCAGCCGTGATTACCTCCGGCCTGTCCTACTGGCGTACCGGTGGTGTCAAGAACCCGGGACCGCCCGGATCGCTCTTTGTCGACGCGCTTGAAACCATCGTGTTGCTGGCCAAGGCCCACG
>JASFUE010000004.1:0-33476 GCA_050050435.1 Burkholderiales bacterium
ACATTCCGCCGGCACCGCGCGGCATGCCGCAGATCGAGGTGACTTTCGACATTGACGCCAATGGCATCTTGCATGTGTCGGCCAAGGACAAGGGTACCGGCAAGGAAAACAAGATCACCATCAAGGCGAACTCCGGCCTGTCGGATGAGGAGGTCGAGCGCATGGTCAAGGATGCCGAGGCGCACGCCGAGGAAGACCAGAAAGCGCGGGCGCTGGTGGAAGCGCGCAACCAGTGCGACGCGCTGGTGCACAGCGTCAGGAAGACCCTGGCCGAGCATGGCGATCAGGTCAGCGAAGAGGAAAAAGGCCAGATCGAGCAAGCGCTGAAAGAAGCTGAAGAGTCGCTCAAGGGCAATGACAAGGACGCGATCGAAGCCAAGACACAGGCCCTGGCAACAGCATCGCAGAAGCTGGCCGAGAAGATGTACGCCCAGGACCAGCAACAGCCGGGCGCGGAAGGCGCTTCCGCCAGCGCGGGGACCGGTACAGGGGAAGCGAAGTCTGCGAATGAAGATGAAGATGTCGTCGACGCGGAGTTCGAGGAAGTGAAGGACAACAAAAAATCGGCCTGACATCCGAAGCCTGACCAATCAGTCAGAAGCGAGTGGCAACGTCGACGCCGAATGAACAACGGCGGCGGATGGCGGTGCGGCTCGCTTTTGGCGCAGATTCACTGAAAAACAAGTAAATGGCAAAACGCGATTACTACGAAGTACTGGGTGTAAACCGGGACGCATCGGACGACGATATTCGGAAAGCCTATCGCCGCATGGCGATGAAATTCCACCCGGACCGCAACCCGGACAGCACCGAAGCTGAAGAGAAATTCAAGGAAGCGAAAGAGGCTTACGAAGTTCTCTCCGACGGCGAGAAGCGCGGCGCCTACGACCAGTACGGCCACGCCGGCGTTGACCCGTCCGCAGGAATGGGCGCGGGTGCAGCCGGTTTCGGAGGCTTTGCAGACGCGTTCGGTGACATCTTCGGTGACATCTTTGGCGGCGGCGGAGGGCGCACCCGCTCCAACGTCTATCGCGGAGCTGACCTGCGCTACAACCTCGAGATTTCTCTGGAGGAAGCAGCACGCGGCACCGAAACCAGAATCCGTATCCCGACGATGGAAGAGTGCGGCACCTGCCACGGCTCGGGCGCCAAACCGGGAACCTCACCGGTGAGTTGCCCGACTTGCCAGGGTCACGGTCAGGTACGCATGACGCAGGGATTTTTCTCCATCGCCCAGACCTGCCCGAAATGCCACGGCAGCGGCAAGGTCGTGGAAAACCCTTGTTCGGATTGTTCCGGGCACGGGCGTATCAAGCGGCAAAAAACCTTGTCGGTGAAGATTCCGGCAGGTGTGGACGAAGGCGACCGCATCCGGCTTTCGGGAGAAGGCGAAGCCGGTGTGAATGGCGGTCCGGGCGGTGACCTGTACGTGGTCATCCATGTACGTCAGCATGACGTGTTTACCCGCGACGGCAATAACCTGCATTGCGAAATGCCGATCAGCTTTACCAGGGCCGCGCTCGGCGGGGAGATCGAAATCCCGACACTCGATGGCTATGCAAAAATAAAGATCCCTTCCGAGACACAGTCAGGCAGGGTGTTTCGTCTAAGGGGCAAAGGCATCAAGGGTGTGCGAAGTTCCGGCTTTGGTGACCTGCTCTGCCATGTCATGGTCGAGACTCCGGTCAACCTGACTGCGCGCCAGAAGGAACTGCTGGCCGAGCTCGAAGAGATCAACCAGAGCAATGCGCCACACCACAATCCGAAAGCGAAGTCGTGGATGGACAAGGTGAAGGATTTCTTCGAGTCCTGAGCAGGCTCTTGAAAACTACTTCGCAGACTTGATTCGGGCTTGCTCAGGTATTGATTAAGACCGGTGCTCGGCCCGGCGATCACAATCGCCGGGTGCTGTGAGCGTGCGCGGCCGTGCCGCGCCACTTCCCGCTCTCGCCCTCATGTACTCCCCTCTGTACACTCCCGTTCCTGCGAGCTGGTTCTATCAAGACAATGCGCACCCGACTGAAGCCCGCTCGCGAAGTTTTTCAACAACCTGCTAATAGTCCATCGCAAAAACTGCCTCGGCACTTTGCTGCGGGCTAGCCAGATCGAAGCCGATCAGGAACGGCGCCAGGTGGTGCCGCCGGGACCATCTTCCAGCGCCACACCCTTTTCAAGAAGTTCGTCGCGGATACGGTCCGCCCCGGAAAAATCCTTGCTTTTCCTCGCGGCATTTCTCGCTTCGATAAGTTCTTCAATTTCCCCAGAAGAAATACCGACATCGCTGCCGGCCTGAAGAAAAGCCTCCGGATCGCGCTCGAGCAAGCCCAGCAGCGCAGCGAGTGAGCGCAGCAGCTGCGCAAGCTCCTCGGAACGCGTACGATTGACTTCGTTGACAATTTCGAACAAGACCGAAATAGCTTCAGGCGTGCCGAAATCATCGTCCATGGCATCGGCAAAGCGCTTCGCGTAACCCTGTTCGAAGTCGACACTTGCCAGGGCCCTCGTGTTGATCCCTTTCAGCGCGGTGTACAGGCGCGTCAGCGCCTGGCGGGCATCATCGAGATGCTGGTCCGAATAGTTGAGCGGGCTGCGATAGTGCGCCCTGAGGATGAAGAAACGCACCACTTCCGGATCGTATTTTTCCAGAACCTCGCGCACCGTGAAGAAGTTGCCGAGTGATTTCGACATCTTTTCACTATCAACGCGCACGAAGCCGTTGTGCATCCAGTAATTGACGAAGGTATGCCCGTGCGCGCCTTCGGACTGGGCAATCTCGTTCTCGTGATGCGGGAATTGCAGGTCCTGACCACCGCCATGGATGTCGAAATGCGATCCCAGAAAGTGTTCACTCATCGCCGAACATTCGATATGCCAGCCCGGACGCCCCTTGCCCCATGGCGAATCCCACGATGGTTCACCCGGTTTGGCCGCTTTCCACAACACAAAATCAAGCGCATCACGCTTGTTCTGGTCGACATCAACGCGCTCGCCAGCGCGCAACTGGTCGAGCGATTTCCCGGATAGCTTTCCATAACCCTCGAAATTGCGAACTGCGTAAAAGACGTCGCCATTATCGGCGCGGTAGGCGAGACCTTTGTCGACCAGGCTGGTGATCAGGTTCACCATGTCCGGCACATTTTCCGTCGCACGGGGTTCATAATCTGGTCTGGTGACCCCGAGCGCCGCGGCGTCCTCATTCATGGCTTCGATGAAGCGCGCTGTCAGTTGGCCAACCGGCTCACCATTGTCACTTGCCCGTTTGATGATCTTGTCGTCTATGTCGGTAATATTGCGTACGTAAGTGACGGTGAAGCCTCGGGCAACCAACCAGCGTCTGACCATGTCGAACACGACCAGGACGCGAGCGTGCCCCAGATGGCAATAGTCGTAAACAGTCATGCCACATACGTACATTCCAACTTCGCCCGGTTTGATCGGAACGAATTGCTGCTTGGAACGGGTCAATGAGTTATAGATGGTGATCATGTGATGCGATTGAGATGGGTGACCTGAGGCCGAAAACAGGCTCTAATGCCCTGCCTTCTGGTGAAGCGCCGGTGCTGGGGCCAAAATTGCTTTGGTCAAGATTGTCTCCGAGCCGTTCTTATTGGTAGAATCTGTCATTATTTACAATAACCTAGCGGCCTTATTTCACGCAAAGTATAACAGATGAACAAGCACTTACTTCGTGTCGCCGCGTTCAAGGCGCTGTTAGTCGCGACGTCGCTGCTGCTGCTGACATCACCGCCTGCTCTGGCCGATGATTACGCGGACGCAGTCCGGTTACTGAAACAGGGCGAAACCGCAGCCGCGCTCCGAAAAGCCGATGCCGCCATCGCCGCTAACCGGGATGACGCCCGGGCCCGGTTTCTGAAGGGCCTGATCCTGACCGAGCAAAACAAGACCCAGGCAGCAATCGAGGTCTTCACCGCACTGACCCGTGACTTTCCGGAATTGCCCGAACCCTACAACAATCTCGCAGTCCTGTATGCGGCACAGGGTGAATACGACAAGGCACGCAACGCACTTGAAATGGCAATTCGCACCCACCCCAGCTATGCCGTCGCCCATGAAAATCTCGGCGACGTCTACGCCAAGATGGCCAGTGAAGCGTACGACAAAGCGTTGAGCCTGGATCGCGGCAACCAGACGGCACAGACGAAATTGTCGCTCATCCGCGAGCTGTTCAGCGAAACCGCGGCGCAAGTCCAGATTGCAAAGACCCCCTCGACGAGCACTAATAACGCTGTGGCCCCGGCAAGTGCCGCGAGCGCAGCGCCGGCAACACCCGCGCCAGCCGAATCATCCGCTCCGTCAAAATTACCTGCCGCGCCGCAATCGACACAACAACAGGAAGCGGCGCTCATTGCCGCCGTCAACGCCTGGGCAAATGCCTGGTCCGGGCAGGATCTGAGCGCCTATCTTTCGCACTACGCGCCGGCGTTCGACCCGCCGGGCCAACTGAGCCGCAGTGCCTGGGAACAGCAACGGCGCAGCCGCGTGGGCCGGCCCAAGTTCATCCGGGTTGAAGTGTCCGAACCGGCCGTGACCCTCAAGGGCCTGGACCGGGCAACGGTGCGATTTCGCCAGCACTATCAATCCGACACGATTGATTCAACCGGCCACAAGACGCTCACCATGATCAAATCCGGGGAGCAATGGCTGATCATCAGGGAACAATTCGAAGATCGATGAACCGCCGTGCCGGTACGCGTTCGGCCCGCGCCCAGGCCGGCTCCCGCCAAACCCTGACGCAAGCCTTGTGCGCCATGTTGCTGGCTGGCTCGTCCTGCGTCTGGGGACTTGATTTTCTGCCATCCTCCGGCCTCACGATCAAGAGATCACTTCCCGTTCCCGAGGAAATGCTGGTCAAGGCGCTGATCGAAGTCAGGGAAAACCGCGTCGCTGATGCGTACAAACAGATCGAGTCGCTGCTCTCGGTGAATCCCAACTTCCGGCTCGCACAACTGATCAAGGGAGACCTGCTGCTGGCGCGCAGCCGGCCCATCGACAACGTCGGTGCGGGTGCCCCGAGCGCAGACAAAACAACTGACTTGCGCGCCGAAGCCAGAGCGCGGCTGGCCCGCTACGCGATTGAGCCGCCAGTCGACGTTGTTCCCAAATACGTGCTGCAACTGCCAGCTTCGCAAAGATATGCTCTCGTTCTCGATTCCTCGAAATCAACGCTGTTTGTATTCGAGAACAGGGAGAGCGGACTGCATTATGTCGCCGACTACTACATGTCGGTCGGAAAGAATGGTGTGGACAAAATACGCGAAGGCGACAAGCGCACGCCGCTTGGTGTGTATCACATCACGAGCAAACTCACGCCCAAGGATCTGACCGACTTCTATGGGGTCGGTGCATTCCCGATCAATTACCCGAACGAATGGGACCGGTTGCGCGGACGCGATGGTTACGGAATCTGGTTGCACGGAACACCATTCGACACGTACAGCCGGCCACCCCGCGCAAGCGACGGTTGCGTCGTGCTGGCAAACGAAGACATGTTGAGCCTCGAACAGTATGTCGTCCCCGGAACAACCCCGGTGATTATTGCCGACAACATTGAATGGAGCAGCTCCGCGGACACGACGAGCATGCGCGAAGATCTTGACGCCGGCCTGGAACAGTGGCGGCGCGACTGGGAAAGCCTGTCAACCGAAGCGTATCTGCAACACTATTCGAACCAGTTTTCCGCCAACGGGCGAGATCTGCAACAATGGTCGACCAGAAAACGCCGGGTTAATGCAAACAAATCCTGGATCAAGGTCGGCATTTCGGATGTTTCGATTATTCTCTATCCTGGTGATTCTTCCCTTGCGGTAGTCAGTTTCAAACAGGATTACGCAAGCAGCAACCTTGTCAATAGCATGCAAAAGCGCCAATACTGGGTCAAGGAAGGCAGTCGCTGGAAGATTCTCTACGAAGGCGCCGCCTGATAATCACTTCCCCGCATACGCTCACTACGTATGCACGCATTCAAATCCGGAAAGGGCATTAATGAGATATTTTTTTCTTGTGCTTTGCGCGATCGTTTTCAGCAACGTCGCGTTTGCCGCAAATCCGCAAGTCGAACTGCAAACCAACAAGGGGGCGATCGTAATCGAACTGTACCCGGACAAGGCTCCGGCAACAGTCGAGAATTTCTTGCGCTACGTCAAAGCCGGTTTTTACGACGGCACGATTTTCCACCGGGTCATCCCCGGCTTCATGATTCAGGGTGGCGGCTTCACGCCGGGCTACGAGAAAAAATCGACAGACAAGCCTGTTAAGAACGAAGCAGAAAACGGTTTGAAAAACACAATCGGCGCTGTCGCGATGGCGCGCACCAGTGATCCGCATTCTGCGACGTCACAATTTTTCATCAACGTTGCCGACAACGCATTCCTCGATTACACCGCTCCGACGACGCGCGGTTACGGCTATACGGTGTTTGGTAAGGTCGTCAAGGGGATGGACGTAGTCAACAAGATCGCGACGGCACCAACCAGCTACGGAGGCCCCTTCCCAAAGGACGTACCAGTCGACATGGTGACAATCGAACATGCATCAGTGACAGGAGAAGCGAAATGAGTACACAGGTCAAACTGACCACATCGAATGGCGATATTGTGATTGAACTCGATGACGAAAAAGCACCGGAGACCGTCAAGAATTTCCTTGGCTACGTCGATGACGGGTTTTACAACGGGACCGTGTTTCATCGGGTCATCAACGGATTCATGATTCAGGGTGGCGGCTTCGAGCCCGGCATGAAGCAGAAAGCGACTCGCGATCCGATTGCCAATGAAGCGGGCAACGGCCTGAAGAATGACGCATACACCATCGCCATGGCTCGCACATCCGACGTCGACTCTGCTACCGCGCAATTTTTCATCAATGTTGCAAAGAATGATTTCCTGAATTTTTCTGCACCGACCCCGCAGGGTTTTGGATACTGCGTATTCGGAAAAGTGGTCAAAGGGCAGGATGTCGTCGACAAGATCAAGGCCGCGGATACCGGTTCGAGCGGTTTTCATCAGGATGTCCCGGTACAGGATGTCGTGATCGAACGCGCCGAGCGTGTCTGAAATTCCACGCGGCACACGCACGAACAAGCTCATCTCTGACAGGCTGCGTTGACGGTGGCTGCGAGTTACTTCATATCTGACCTGCACCTGGCACCGGAACGCGCACAGAGCACGGAGACGCTCTTGAAGTTCGCCGGAGAAATCGCTCCGCGAGCCGAACAATTGTTCATCCTTGGCGATCTGTTCGAATACTGGATTGGTGATGAACTGCTTGACCAGCCAATGCCGGCAAAAGTAGCCGCGGCCCTGCACGCGCTCTCGGATACCGGCACCGCGGTGTATTTCATGCACGGGAACCGTGATTTTCTGGTCGGCAAGCAGTTCGCGCAGGCTGCAGGCCTGCGACTGTTGGCGGATCCGTACACGGTCACGCTCTACGGTACACCGACCCTGCTCATGCACGGCGACACCCTGTGCACCGACGACACCGAATATCTGAAGTTTCGCGCCATGGTGAGAGACCCTGCCTGGCAGAAAGACTTTCTTGCCAAGCCGATTTCCGAACGTATCGAGATTGCCCAATCTGCACGTGCCGAAAGCGAGCACGCCAAGAAAGACAAGTCCATGAGCATCATGGACGTGTCGGCGGATGCGGTCGCCTCGGCTTTACGTGAGCACGGATACCCTCGCCTGATCCATGGCCACACGCACAGACCGGCAACACATCATCCCGTTGTCGACGGCAAGCAATGCGAACGCATCGTGCTCGCCGACTGGTACGGCCATGGCTCTTACCTTGAATGCGACAGCGATGGCTGCCGCACCGTGCACATCGACTAACACTTGCAGCGCCGCATACCAGCGCAGCGATCAGATTCCAGCGAGCCCGCGGTCGAGATCCGCTTTCAGGTCTTCAACACCTTCGAGACCAACCGCAAGACGCAGTAATCCCTCACTGATCCCGGCCGCCTGCCGCACCTCGGGCGCCAGTTTGCCGTGGGTTGTGCTCGCGGGATGGGTAATGGTGCTCTTGGCATCACCCAGATTGGCCGTAATCGAAATCATCTGCGTGGCGTCGATGACTTGCCACGCCTGTTCACGCCCGCCTTTGACTTCGAAAGAAACGACCCCGCCGCCCGCGCTTTGTTGGCGCATCGCCAATGCGTGCTGGGGGTGAGATGCAAGCCCCGGATAATAAACACGGGCCACGCGCGGGTGCTGCTCGAGCCAGGTGGCAATTTCGAGAGCGCTTTGCGAATGCGCCTGCATTCTGAGTTTGAGCGTTTCCAGCCCCTTGAGAATGACCCACGCGTTGAAAGGCGAGAGCGCCGGGCCGGCACCGCGCAGGAAACTGATCATCCCCTCCTCGATCACCTCCTTGCGCCCGAGCACGGCACCGCCAAGCACCCTGCCCTGACCGTCGAGATACTTGGTGGCCGAGTGCACCACGATGTCAGCTCCGTGTTCGATGGGCCGCTGCAATGCTGGCGTACAAAAACAGTTATCGACTACCAGCAGCGCGCCCGCTTCGTGGGCGATGGCAGACAACGCTGCGATATCGACGATTTCCGTCATCGGGTTGGATGGCGTTTCGACAAACAACAACCGCGTATTGGGTTTCAACGCGGCCTGCCATTGATCCAGCCGGGTTGGCTCGACAAACGTGGTTTCCACACCGAAGCGCTTGAGGATGCCGTTGAACAACTGGACGGTGGCGCCAAACAGGCTCCGCGATGCGACCACATGCTCGCCGGTGCGCATCTGGCTCATCACAACGCCAAGGATCGCCGACATGCCGGAGGCCGTCGATACACAGCACTGCGCGCCCTCGAGCGCGGCCAGGCGCGTCTCGAGCATGCGTACGGTCGGATTGGTGTAGCGCGAGTAGACCATTCCGGTTTCCTCGCCACTGAAGCGGCGTGCTGCTTCCGCCGCACTATTGAACACGAAACTCGAGGTCAGATACATCGCCTCGCCGTGTTCGTTGAACTGGCTCCTGGTCACGCCCGCGCGGATGGCGAGGGTCTCGAATTCAGCCGGTTGCGCGCCCGTTGCAAGAGTCTCGATTTCGAGCTCGGGTTGCCTGCAATTCATCTCATTCCTTTCTCTCAACTTTGCGCGCATCCCGCCTTGCATTCAGACCCGTTGTCGAAAAACCGGAGCCACAAAAACGAAAAACCCGCTAGCTTTCGCTAAGCGGGTTCGACGAGCGACGCGCTTTAGCAGTATTTTTAACGCGCCCGCAAGCTGTTCATCAAATCGGCGCAAGAGCCTAAGTTACGGCCTCCACAGCTGGTTGTCAATATCCCGGTAACGGTCAGTCGCTGGTCGCCAGATTCAGATCCATTTGTGAAGAACTCGCTTCGCGGCGTGCCAGCTCACCGTCGTTGCGAATCGCGTCGATATTGGCCAGGTACTCTGGCGTTACATCTCCGGTGACGTATTCACCGCTGAAACAGGAAGCCTCAAAACTTTCGATAGCCGGATTAACCGATCGGCAGTCCTCTATCAGGGCATCCAGGTCCTGGTAAACAAGATGATCAGCCCCGATTTCGCGGGCAATCTCTGCCTCTGTCCTGCCGTAAGCGATCAGCTCGCGCGAAGTCGGCATATCGATTCCGTAGACGTTCGGATAACGAACAGGTGGTGCGGCAGAAGCAAAAAACACCTTGCGCGCACCGGCGTCACGTGCCATCTGCACGATTTCGCGGCTGGTCGTTCCCCGCACGATGGAATCATCAACCAGCAAGACATTCTTGCCCTTGAACTCCATTGCTATGGCGTTGAGCTTTTGCCGGACCGATTTTTTGCGCGTCTCCTGACCGGGCATGATGAAGGTGCGGCCGATGTAGCGGTTCTTGATGAAACCTTCGCGGTACGGCACGCCCAGCCCATCAGCCAGTTCCATCGCCGATGGCCTGCTCGAATCAGGAATCGGCACCACGACGTCGATATCGAGGTTGCCACATTCGCGCTTCACTTTCTCGGCGAGACTGGCGCCCATGCGAAGCCGCGTTTCGTAGACCGAGATCCCGTCGATGACCGAATCGGGCCGCGCCAAATAAACATATTCGAAAATGCACGGGCGATGCACCGCCTGAGGTGCACACTGACGGCTGTGGAACTCGCCGTCGAATTCGATGAATACCGCTTCGCCTGGGGCGACGTCCCTGACCAGTTCAAAGCCGAGCGCATCGAGCGCAACGGTTTCGGATGCAACCAGATATTCCGGCCCGCGCTCGGTTCTTGCCACGCCGAACACCAGCGGCCTGATGCCGTAGGGATCGCGGAACGCGAGCAAGCCATAACCCGCGATCATCGCCACCACGGCATAAGCACCCTTGATCCGGCGATGTACCCCGGCCACGGCCTTGAACACTGTGTCCGCATCCAGCTTGCAACCCGATGCCGCTTCCTGCAACTCGTGCGCCAGCACATTGAGCAGAATCTCCGAATCGGAACTGGTATTGATGTGACGCAGGTCCTGGCGGAACAACTCTGTCTTGAGGTGTTCGGCATTGGTCAGGTTGCCGTTGTGACCAAGCACGATGCCGAATGGTGAATTGACGTACAGCGGCTGTGCTTCTGCGAATGAACTGGCCGAGCCAGCTGTCGGATAACGGCAGTGCGCGACCCCGGAATTGCCTTGCAGGTATCGCATATTGCGGGTGCGGAACACGTCACGCACCAGCCCACCACCCTTGTGCATCTGGAAATTGTCGCCGTTGGCGGTGACGATTCCGGCTGCGTCCTGACCACGGTGCTGCAATACCTGCAGCCCGTCGTAGAGGAGCTGGTTAACCGGGGATTTGGCCACCGCGCCAAGAAGTCCGCACATTTACGTTTCTCCGGATCCGCTGGCTAGTACTGCTGACACCGTGAAAAAAAATATGTATGAAACCGCATTATGGGTTCACGCGCTCCTGGACCGTGTCCGGCAATCGGGGCTGCATCCACGAGGCCATCGTCTCCAGCGGATACCTGAAAAAGGCATTGCGCCAGTAACTCTCACGGGGCAGCGGCGTAAGACTGGCGACGAGCACCAGCACGACTGCTACAAGCACGCCGCGGGCCAATCCGAAAAATGCGCCGAGTGCACGATCCGTCCCCGACAAGCCGGTCATCTTAACGACTTTGACAACCTGTAGCGACAGAAAGCTGAACAACATCACGCTCGCGACCATCACCAGCACGAAACTGAAGGCGAGACGGATGCTTGGATGATCGATCATGCCTGACAGCCAGCCCGAGACCATCGGCGAACCGTATTTGGCGACGAGAAACGCGCCAATCCAGGAAAGCAGCGACAACACCTCGCGAACCAGGCCCCGGACTACGCTGATCACCACCGAGATAATCAGGATCAGCAGAAAAACGTAGTCGAATATGGTCATCCGGGAAATTTACTCCGGGGGAAAAACCACTTCACCCTGAACAGTTGTGGGCAGTGCCATGGCTCGCCTCAATCGGGCAACTGGACGATAACGGGTTCGCCGTAGGTCATCTTGCGCGCCTTCAGACGTTCGCTCGCCTCCTTCGCGGCGGCCCGCGTCGGGTAAGGCCCAACCCTGACCCGCGTGCGCTTGCCGTTTGTCGTCATGACTTCCTCGGTGTAGGCCGTGAATCGGTTGTCGCTCACCGTTTTTGCCAGCCTGAGCGCATTGTCGCGATTGGAGAACGCGCCCAACTGAACCGCGAATCCTTCTTCGGTGGCTGCGGCCTTTTTCGATTCGGTTTTCAGTGTCGTTACCGGAGCAGGTTCCTGGCGGGGAACACTTGCCGGTTCCGGAGATTTCTTTGCGGACGAATCATTGTCGTCGGAGGACGGCACGACGGGACGGAAATGAAGTGGCTCGGGCTCGCCTGACTCGGTTGGTTCGGTGGTCCCGGCACCATCATCCTCGACCGGCGCAGAAGGAATGTTGATGGCGATATCCTCGGACAACGGTTTGGGCTCGTTGTCCAGAACCATCGGCAGGAAAACGACGACCACGACAACCAGGGCGACAGCACCTACGAGCCGTCGACGGGCCCGCTTCCTCAGCTGCAATTCTTCGTTGCTGACTGCCTTCGCCATGTCTATGCGAGCCCGATCAGCATCTGGCCAGCGTTCTCAGAGCTTCGCTTGATTTCAAGGCTTCGCTTACCGTATAAAACGATCCGAACACGAGGATTCTATCACTGTCCCGGGCCACATCCCGCGCTGCAGCGAGACCATTTGCGACGTTGTCGAACGTTTCCACCCGGTCCTTCCCGGTGACTTGCGCAATCGTATCGCCAAGCTTCCCGGCAGGCGCCCCGCGTGCCACTCCGAGGCCGCAGGCAAACCAGTGATCGACCTGCCGGGCGAGGACCGAAACGATCTGCCCGATATCCTTGTCCTGCAACACACCGAAGACCGCCAGAGTCCGGCCCGCACACGGCATTTCCTGCAGATTCGTTGACAGCGCACGCGTTGCGCCCGGGTTGTGCGCCACGTCGAGAATGACCGGTGGGCTTGTCGCCAGAACCTGGAATCGTGCCATAACGCTGGCATCGAGCAAGCCGTTACGCAATGCCGCCATCTGCACCGGCAACACCGGGTGCAGGATACGAACACATTCCAGCGCTGCGGCCGCATTGTCCAGCTGAGGCGCACCGCGCAATCCCGGCATCGGCAGCCCCGCCATTTTTCCAGCGGCGTTCCAGAACTGCCATCCGGTGCTGGCATTGACGTGGCCGAAATCGCGGCCGATCAGGTGCAGTTGCGCGCCGATTGCACTGGCATGCTTGAGCAGCGAGGCCGGCGGATCTTCATCACCACACACAGCAGGCAGTCCGGGGCGGAAGATGCCCGCCTTCTCGAAGCCGATTGCCTCACGGTTATCGCCAAGATAATCGACATGGTCGACGTCGACGCTGACAACCACGGAGCAGGCCGGCTCGAACACATTGACCGCGTCAAGCCGCCCGCCGAGACCGACCTCCAGTATCGCCACGTCGACACTGCGGTTGCGGAACATCAGCGCTGCGGCCAGCGTTCCGAACTCGAAATAGGTCAGTGGAATCTCGCCGCGTGCCGCTTCGACCTGCTCGAACGCAGCGACGAGCTCGGTATCGTCAACATGGTGCCCGTCCACGCGCACGCGCTCGTTATAAGCGAGTAAATGCGGCGATGTATACAAACCGGTGACAAACCCGGCGCTGTGATAGATTGATTCGAGCACCGCGCACACCGAACCCTTGCCGTTGGTCCCACCTACCAATATCACCGGGAAATCCATAGCCAGCGGCAAACGGTCACGAACCGCAGCAATACGATCCAGACCCAGTTCGATTTCACTTGGGTGCAGCCTCTCGATGCGCTCCAGCCAGGCATCAAGAGAACGTGTCGCCGTGAGCATCACCAGAGTATCGGGGCCCGCCCGGAAAGGAGAAGATTAAAGCCGGAAAGCACCAGGTCAGGCAGGTGCGACACGCATCAGCATCGTGATCAGATTTGCCAGCCTGTCACGCATGTTGCGCCGGTCGACAATCATGTCCACTGCCCCGTGCTCGAGCAGAAATTCGGCCCGCTGGAAGCCCTCGGGCAGGGTCTGCCGCACCGTTTGCTCGATGACGCGCGGCCCCGCGAAACCAATAAGCGCACCCGGCTCGGCAATGATGACATCGCCGATGAGAGCAAAACTGGCGGATACGCCACCCATGGTCGGATCGGTCAGAATGGAAATGAATGGCAGTTTCGCTGCTGATAGCTGGGTCAGCGCTGCAGTGGTCTTGGCCATCTGCATCAGCGAGGTCAAACCCTCCTGCATGCGCGCGCCGCCACTTGCGGAAAAGCACAGAAACGGCAGGTTGTTCTCGCAGCTCGTGTGAACGCCGCGCACGAAGCGCTCGCCCACAACCGAGCCCATCGACCCGCCGAGGAAGCGAAATTCGAAAGCGGCGCACACTACCGGTACTTCCTTGATCGCGCCTTGCATGACGACCAGCGCATCTTCCTCACCGGTATCCTTCTTCGCCTGCTCCAGCCGGTCCTTGTATCGCTTGCTATCGACGAACTTGAGAAAGTCCGTCGGTCTGACGTCTGCGCCGATCTCGTAGCGTCCCTCTGGGTCGAGCGTGAGGTCAAGCCGGTCGCGTGCACCAACGCGATCATGATGGGCGCATTTCGGACAGACGTAGAGATTCTTTTCCAGCTCGGCCCGGTAGAGCACGGTTTCACATTTCGGACACTTGCTCCACAACCCCTCCGGAACCGCTTTCCTCGCGCTGCCCGAGGTAGCACGCTGGATCTTGGGTGGCAGTATCCTTTGCAGCCAGCTCATCGTTGTAACGATTGTTCACTCATTGGGGACTGTCCATTGCCTGACGGATGTCGCGAATCAGCGCGCTGGCGCGCGCCACTGCATCCCCCGGGGCCGCCTCTTCGATTTCCTGGACCAGGCGGCTGCCAATCACCACGGCATCGGACAGATCGGCAACGGCGCGAGCCGTCTTGCCGTCACGGATGCCGAAACCAACACCGATCGGCAGATCAACATGCGCACGAATGCGCGGAATCTTCTCCGCCACTTCGCTCAGGTCGAGGTTGGACGCACCGGTCACGCCCTTGAGCGACACATAATAGACATAACCACTGGCAGTTCTCGCGACGTCGTCCATGCGCGTTTCCAGCGTCGTCGGTGCCAGCAGGAATATTGAATCAATTCCGCAGGCCTTGAGCTGGCGGGTCAGTTCGCTGCTTTCCTCTGGTGGATAGTCGACCACCAGCACGCCATCAACGCCGGCATCACGGGCCTGTTGCGCAAAGGCTTCATAGCCGATGGCTTCGATCGGATTGGCATAACCCATCAGCACAACAGGCGTGTCCTCGTTGGTTTTTCGGAATTCGGCAACGATGTGCAACACGTCGTGCAAGCTCACGCCTTTTGCAAGCGCGCGCTCGCTCGAACGCTGAATGGTCGGACCGTCGGCCATCGGGTCCGAGAAAGGTACTCCGAGCTCGATAATGTCGGCGCCAGCCTCGACCAGGCCATGCATGATCGCGATAGTCATCTGCGCGTCGGGATCTCCAGCGGTCACGAACGGAATCAAGGCCTTCCTGTTCGCGGCGCGGAGTTTTTCAAAAGTAGCACTGATTCGCGACATATCTTGTTCTGGTATCCGGTCAATTACTGGCTGGTTCCGGCAACGCCCTGCAATTCCGGAATAACCCGCAAATTTACAATGTGATTCCCGATGCCTTGGCAACCGTGTGCATATCCTTGTCACCGCGACCGGACAGATTGACCAACAATACCGCCTCCTTGTCCATTTGTGGTGCCAACTTCATCGCGTAGGCGACGGCATGCGCCGATTCAAGCGCCGGCATGATGCCTTCCGTGCGCGTCAGCGTATGGAAAGCCTCCAGTGCTTCCTTGTCGTCAGCGCTGACGTATTCGGCTCGTCCGCTGTCCTTGAGCCACGCGTGCTCGGGACCAACACCGGGATAGTCCAGGCCGGCGGAAATTGAATGTGTCTCGATGATCTGGCCGTTTTCGTCCTGCATCAGATATGTACGATTGCCATGCAGCACACCCGGTTTGCCGGCACACAGCGGCGCGGCATGTTTGCCGCTGCTGATACCGGAACCGGCGGCCTCCACTCCAATCAACCGCACCGACTTGTCTTCGATGTAAGGGTAGAAAGCGCCCATCGCATTCGAGCCGCCACCGACACAGGCAATGATCGCATCGGGCTGGCGGCCGATTTCCTCGGGCATCTGGGTGCGCAGTTCCCGCCCGACCACGGCATTGAAATCGCGCACCATCATCGGATAGGGATGCGGACCGGCCACGGTGCCAATGATGTAGAACGTGCTTTCGACATTGGTCACCCAGTCGCGCATGGCTTCATTCAGCGCATCCTTGAGCGTTTTCGATCCGCTCTCAACCGGTACCACCGTCGCGCCCAGCAGCTTCATGCGGTAGACGTTGCTCGCCTGGCGCTCGACGTCCTCCGAACCCATGTAGACAACGCATTCCATGCCGTAACGGGCCGCCACCGTCGCCGAGGCCACACCATGCTGGCCGGCGCCGGTTTCGGCGATGACGCGTTTCTTTCCCATATGGCGTGCCAGCAACGCCTGACCAACAGTGTTGTTGATCTTGTGCGCACCAGTGTGATTGAGGTCTTCGCGCTTTAGCCAGATCTGCGCGCCACCGAGGTTCCCGGAAAGGCGTCTGGCATGGTAGACCGGGCTGGGGCGGCCGACATAATGCTTCAGCTCGTATTCGAATTCGGCAAGAAAATCCTTGTCCTCGCGCAGGCGCAGGTAGTTCTCGCGCAGCTCTTCCAGAGCATGAACCAGCGTCTCGGCAACGAACACACCACCGTAGTTGCCGAAGTGTCCGCGCTCGTCTGGGAGGTTGTAGGCCCGAAGAGCCTCATACATCTGCATCTTTCACCCCTCGAATGAAGGCGGCTATCAGGGCCGCATCTTTTATACCTTTTTCAGCCTCGACGCCGCTACTCACGTCAACCGCCCACGGGCGAACACGCCGGATCGCTTCTGACACATTATCGGGATTCAACCCGCCCGCCAGAATCAGCGGCAGTGGCAGTTTGGAAGGAATCAGATCCCAATCGAACGCGGCGCCGGTGCCACCATGGGCACCTTCCACGAACGCGTCGAGCAACAGTCCCTTGGCCGAAGCGTAATTGCGCGCGTATTGTAGCAAATCCGTTTCTTTCCTCACCCGTAACGCCTTGATATACGGGAGAGAGAACCCGCTACAGAATTCCGGCGATTCATCGCCGTGAAACTGCAGCAGCGCCGGTCGCACCTGCTCGATCACCGCCTGCACCTCTTGCTCCGAAGGATCGACCATCAGCGCGACCGTCGTAATGAAAGGCGGCAGCGCATCAATGATGCCACGCGCCTGCTCATTCGTGACATGGCGCGGGCTGTTGCGAGAGAGCACGACGCCAACGGCATGGGCGCCAAGGCGCGCGGCCGCCAGTGCGTCATCGATACGCGTCAGTCCACAAATCTTGACGGGGGTTGTCATTTGCAATCCGGAGTCGGGTCAGGCCAGCGCCGCAAGCACGCCAACAGGCAGGGAGTCTGACGATATTTGCGGAAGGCCCCATTGCCTGTCGTATTCCACAGAGTGCAAATATAGTCCATTCGCCGCGAACGTAGGCGCAGCACGCGTACGATCGCGAGCTTCGAGAATTTCGTTCAACCACTTCGCAGACTGGCGGCCATAGCCAACATAGACCAGCGAGCCGACGATGTTTCTGACCATGTGATGCAGAAAAGCGTTTGCTCTGATATTGAAACAAATGAGGTCGCCGAGTCTCGATACGCTCAATTCATGGACTACGCGCACAGGGCTCTTCGCCTGGCACTCGGCGGCGCGAAAGGCGCTGAAATCGTGCTCACCGACAAGTGTCTGGGCCGCACTGTGCATGATGCTTTCATCGAGCGGTGCGTGAAACCAGCCGAGATGATTGCCGAACAGGCCAGGGCGATTGGGGCGATTGAGCAGAAAATACCGGTAGCGCCTCGCAGTGGCGGAAAAGCGCGCATGAAACTGCGGGTCGACTTCCTGCGCCCACAGTACGCTGGCGCTGGACGTGATCAATCCGTTCACACCGCGGGTCCAGGCGCTCAGGGGGCGCTGCGAATCGACGTCGAAGTGGGCTACCTGGCAACAGGCGTGTACGCCGGCATCGGTACGGCCGGCACACACAGTCTTCACGCTGTGTCCGGCAATTTCGCCCAATGCTTCCTCGAGAATGTCCTGAACGCCACAACCGTCGGGCTGCGTCTGCCACCCGCAAAATCCTGTGCCGTCGTATTCGAGCCCAAGCGCGATGCGCATATGACAGATTCCGGCCGCTCGTGTCTTGTCAGCGGCCAAGACCGGCCGCCGGCATCAAAAACAGCGTGCGCGGGTTAGCCCAGAGAGGCGAGAACCGACTCGGCGGCGGCCTTTTGTTCGGAGTCACCTTCAGTAATAACCTCCTGAAGTATCTCCTTGGCGCCATCGTTGTCACCCATTTCCTGATAGGCCTTGGCCAGATCGAACTTGGTCTGCACTTCGTACCATTTTTCGTCCTTGCCAGAAGTGCTCGTCTGGGTCGTGGACCCGTCGAGATCGAGTGATATCCCCGACAAGTCCAGCGCCGGCATGTCCGTACTGGTGTTTTCAGCCTCTTCCTCGCTCACCTCCTCATCGGAGCCGGTCGACAGGCCTTCGACGTTGAACTCCAGGCCTTCGTCCTGAGTCACTTCGCCTTCATCTTCCGGCAACGTGGGCATGCTGGACATGTCGAAATCCATGCCCTTGTCATCGTCACCGTGTGCCGATCCCGACGTCTCATCGTCGTCAAGCACAGGTAACTCGGAATTAAGGTCCAGATCCGTTGCAGTGAGTCCCGCTTCGGCCATGTCAAATTTCATGGTCGCCGCATCATCAAGCGAGCCTTCCATTGTGGCTTCAGGATCTACAACCGGTGAACTTTCATAGTCCGATGCTGCGGACGGGTCGAAATCAGGAGCCATCGATGACTCGGAGCCACCTTCGCCCCCAACCTCGAAATCGAGACGGTCGACAGTCGAGGTCAGGTTTTCCGGCTGGCTTGCGGAAGCATCAAACTCTTCTCCGTCGCCGGGCTTGCCCTCGGAATATCTCGGATTACCCGGATCGATGGAATAGCCGAGCCGAACGACGCGGTCCCAGACCTCGCCGCTACCGCCAGTGCCCTGTTGCACCACCTTCGCCAGGTTCTCGAATGCGTCCTTGTCACTGCGCCTGGCATAGATTTCCAGCAGCTTGGCGTGAACATCAAAGCGTGCCGGATGCGTTTCCAGCGCTTCCTTGAGCAATTCCTCGGCTTGCGCGTCACGACCGTAGGCAAGAAAGATTTCGGCCTCTTCCAGAGGGTCGACCTCTTCGGCGCCGGCCCCGGTCCGGGTCGATGCCAGACCTACGTCAGTGTCTGTGGATGTAAATGCCTTTGCAGGCGCCGCTTCAGCATCGGGGGAGGCAGGCGCAACCTCGTCAGGACCAGCCTTCGGCTCACGCTTACGGCTGCGGATTTTGGATACACCCCAGCCGATCAGCAACAGGACCACGATTGGCGCTGCCAACAGGACTGGTTGCTCCATAACCCGGTCAACCAGGCTCGGAGGCGGCGGTGGCGGCGCGCGACGCGGCGGCTTCTGGACTGCCGGTGCTGGCGCCGGCGCATTTGCCTTTGAACCTGCCGGCGTGGCCGGTGCCGCCGGCGCCGGAGCCTGGGTTGTTGTCTTGTTGTCGGTAGTGCCCGGCGCGGCTGGCACTGCAGGCTTGTCGATGGCCATTTCAGCATCGGGCTTGGGCCCTGCCGTCATTTCGGGCTTGGCAGGCTCCGGGGCCGGCGCTGGCGCCGGTTTCGGCTCGGCCGCGGCTTGCGATTGGGCCGCCTGCGACTGCGCCTGCGCAAGGTCCTCATTCTTGACCTCGGCCAGTTTTTGCAGGTCCTCTATGATTTTTTCCAGTCGCGCAACGCGGGCATTGGACTCCTGCAATGCCTTCTCACTCGCCACCAGTTTTTCCTGAAGCGCCTGGGAATCGACGCCGCCCGCGGCGCCTTTGCCACCTGCAGCGGGTTCCCCCTTGGACAGTTTCACGACCTCAGAGGATTGTTCGGTCGGCGTCGGCGCCCGGTCCTCGACCTTGGGTGTCACAGTACCGGCAGCCGCCTGTTGGGCGGGTTGCTCCTCGCCCCCCATTTGTGGCGCGGCGGCCGCAGCCACGCGCTCACGATAGGCGTTCCAGTCGCTGTACTGAACGCGGACTTCCTTGAGCGCCTGACCCTGAGTGACACTCCTGTACTCATCTGCGTCGGCAAGGCGAATGATCTTGCCAGTACGCAGGCGGTTCATGTTCTTACCGGAGAATGCGGTCGGGTTATTGCGGAACAACACCACCAGCATCTGCTCGAGTGTTACCCCGGCCGGTTTGTTGGCCAAGGCAATCTTTGAAAGCGTATCGCCGCGGATCACTCCTATTTTCTTGCCAGCCGCCGGTGCCGGCCCGGCAGCGGAAACCGTTGTCGTCGGCGGTGTCACTTCCGGCTCCGCGTCAAACAGGGTCGGCTCCGATCCGCCGATGGTCTCGATTGGCAGCGGTTCCGTGCTCATTTCCGCTTGTGCGGTGACTTCGGCTGCGGGTTGTTCAGTTTCAGTTGTCGCGCTCGCCTCGCCTTCAGATGGCAGCGGCTGTGGTGTGGGCGCATCCGGCAGGTTCGCTGCCTGGGTTTCGGCACCCCCTTCCTCCGGTTCATATTGAGCCTCGGCCATTGCCTCCTCGGCCTGACTCTTCTCACGCTCGGCGGCAATAAATGGAGGATCGATAAACGCAGTGAATTCACGCGTGACCCGGCCGGATGACCAGGTCAGTTCAACCAGCAGGTCGACGACCGGCTCGTTGATCGGGGTGGACGATGTGACCATCAATAACGGCTCGCCACCATCCTTTTTCAAGGTAACAACAAGCTGGGTGACGATACCGCTGTATACCAACCCCGCCGCCTCATAGGCGCTCGGGGAAGCCAGTCTGGCCTTTAGCGAAGGTACCTCGGCGGGTGTGGCGGACACAGAAATCTGCGCGCGCAGGGGTTCGCCAAGCACCGATTCCACTTTTAGGCTTCCAAGGCCAGCAGCATTGGCCTGAAGACTTGCCACCGCGACAAACGCGCCGACGAGCCATGAGGACAGGGAATTCCTTATCAAAGCGCCCACCCTGAGAAAGTGTGTTAAACCGGGCATTTAAAGTAACATCATGTAGTTATATATGCAAGCTAACAATCCGTGTGGATTTGTTCCGTAACCCCCGTTTTTTTCAGCCGAAAATCTGTTTCGATCAATTCTTCTTACAACTTTGGCAATCACTGCCGCAAAATGATTCGAAGCATGCGTCGCAGTGGCTCGGCAGCGCCCCAGAGAAGTTGATCGCCGACAGTAAATGCGGACAAATACTGTCCTCCCATGGGAAGCTTGCGCAAACGGCCAATCGGAATTGACATCGTCCCCGTTACGGCTGAGGGAGCAAGCTCCCGGATACTGGCGTCCTTGTGGTTCGGAACCACCCGAACCCACTCGTTGGCCTGATCCAGAAGTTCTTCGATGTCCGACAGTGGCAAGTCACGTGCCAGCTTGAGCGTCAAAGCCTGGCTGTGGCAGCGCATGGTGCCGATTCGCACGCAGATTCCGTCAATCGGGATGGGGCTCGATTCGCGCCCGAGGATCTTGTTGCCTTCAGCGCTGGCCTTCCATTCTTCCCGGCTCTGGCCATTACCAAGGTCCTTGTCGATCCACGAGATCAGGCTGCCGGCCAGCGGCGAGCCAAATTGCTCGGTGGGAAACTGCTGAGAGCGCAATGTCTGCGCAACCGCTTCGTCGATTTGCAAAATTGACGCATTCGGGTCGTTCAGCAGCCCTTCGACGCTGTCATGCGTGTAACCCATTTGCCTGACCAGCTCGCGCATGTGCTGGGCGCCGGCACCTGACGCGGCCTGATAAGTCATCGCAGTCATCCACTCGACCAGACCTTCGCGAAACAAGCCGTGCAATGCCATGAGCACCAGGCTCACGGTGCAGTTGCCGCCGATAAAATCTCGGATGCCGTTGGCCAGCGCCTTGTTGATGATATCCAGATTGACCGGATCGAGAATGATCACGGCATCCTTGTTCATACGCAACGCCGAGGCCGCGTCGATCCAGTAGCCGGACCAGCCGCTTTTGCGCAGCTCCGGATGCACTGCGTTGGTGTAATCGCCTCCCTGGCAGGAGATGATCGCGTCCATTTGTGCCAATTCATCGACGTTGTTGGCATCCTTCAGCGCCGGAACCTGCCTGCCTACGTCAGGCGCCTTGCCACCTGCCTGGGAAGTACTGAAAAATACCGGCTCGATCAGATCGAAGTCGCCTTCGGCCCGCATCCGCTGCGTGAGAACCGATCCGACCATGCCACGCCAACCAACAATTCCGACTTGCATCGCTTTTTCCTGTCAAAAGGCGAGCCGGACGCTCGCCCGATTAAACACTGCTGCCTTTAGCGCCTGTTTGTTCGGCGCCAGTTCCTCAAGCAGCGGTAACCGCGTGCTCTTGCACACGCAGTTGCGCGCCCGGCACTTACACTCCGAGTGCCGCCACCACCGCATCGCCCATTTCCGATGTGCCTACCCTGGTGGTGCCTTCCTGATATATGTCAGGGGTGCGCAATCCTTTTTGAAGGACCGTGCCGACGGCCGTTTCGATACGCCGGGCAGCGTCTTCGATGCCAAAGGTATATCGCAACATCATGGCCACCGACAGAATGGTTGCCAGCGGGTTTGCCAGATTCTGCCCGACGATATCCGGCGCCGAGCCATGGACCGGCTCGTACAACCCCTTGTTGTTCGCATCCAGCGAAGCTGACGGCAACATGCCGATCGACCCGGTGAGCATCGACGCCTCATCGGACAGAATGTCGCCAAACATATTGCCGGTCAGCATCACGTCGAACTGTTTCGGCGCGCGCACCAGTTGCATGGCCGCGTTGTCGACATACATATGGCTGAGTTCGACATCGGGATACTCCTTGCCGACTTCGGTCACCACTTCACGCCACAGGATACTGGTGTCGAGCACATTGGCCTTGTCGACCGAACACAGCTTGCGCTGGCGCTTGCGCGCAATGGTAAATGCGACATGCGCGATGCGGCGAATTTCCGGTTCGCTGTATTTCATGGTGTCGAAACCTTCGCGCTCACCGTCATCGGTCTTGCGCTGGCCACGCGGTTGGCCGAAGTAAATGTCACCGGTCAGTTCGCGAAGAATCATCAGGTCAAGGCCCTCGACCAGTTGCGGTTTCAGTGACGAGGCCTCGGCAAGCTCGCGGTAAACCAGCGCCGGGCGCAAATTGGCGAACAATCCCAGTTCCTTGCGGATTCGCAGCAAGCCCTGTTCGGGCCGTTGCGCACGCGGCAAGGTATCGTATTGCGGGCCGCCAACGGCGCCGAGCAGTACCGCGTCGGCGGCTTTCGCCAGCGCCAGCGTGCCAGACGGCAGCGGGTCGCCATGTTCATCGTAGCCGGCGCCGCCGATGGACGCCTGTTCGATCTCAACGCTCAGGCCACTGCCGCGCAAGGCGCCCAAGACCCTGAGCGCCTGCTTGACGATTTCCGGACCGATACCGTCACCGGGAAGAACTGCAATTTTCATGGTTATCCTGTTTGCATATTAAATGGCAGGTGAAGGGCCGACACCTCGCATCGCCTGGGCGCGCCTGTTGCCAATGAGCACTTACTCTCGCGGCGAAGCGCCGCGGCTCAGGCATAGAGCCAGGGTTGCTGGCTCTTGTGCTTTTCCTCGTAAGCCCGGATCTCGTCTGCGTGCTGCAGCGTCGTGCCGATTTCGTCCAACCCGTTAAGCAGGCAATGCTTGCGAAACGCGTCGATGTCGAACTTGAACAGCTTGCTGCCATCGACGGTGGCAACGCTTTGCTGCTCGAGATCAACGACGAGCCGGAATCCGGGAAACGCCGCAACGTCGTGGAACAGCTGATCGACTTCGGACTCGGCGAGAACGATCGGAAGCAGACCGTTCTTCAGAGAGTTGTTATAGAAGATCTCGCCATAACTGGGCGCAATCACTGCCCTGAAACCATAGTCGACAAGCGCCCATGGTGCGTGCTCGCGCGATGATCCGCAGCCGAAGTTCTTGCGCGCGAGCAAAATGCTGGCGCCCTTGTAGCGCGGCTGGTTCAACACGAAATCCGGGTTGGGCTTGCGCGTCGAAATGTCCATTCCTGGCTCGCCGTGGTCCTGAAAGCGCCAGGCATCGAACAGGTTTACCCCGAAACCGGATCGCTTAATCGACTTCAGAAACTGCTTGGGAATGATGGCGTCGGTGTCGACATTGGCCCGATCCAGCGGCGCCACAAGACCTTCGAGTCGGGTGAATTTTTCCATTTACGTTCTCTTCTGCTTGCCTACAGTGCTGAGCGCACATCAACGAAGTGCCCGGCGATTGCCGCGCCGGCCGCCATGGCCGGGCTGACCAGATGGGTTCGGCCACCGGCACCCTGCCTGCCTTCGAAGTTGCGATTCGATGTCGATGCGCAGCGCTCGCCCGGCTCGAGCCGGTCATTGTTCATTGCCAGGCACATCGAGCAGCCGGGCTGGCGCCATTCAAAACCGGCTTCGGTAAAGATCCGGTCAAGGCCTTCCTTCTCGGCCTGCTCCTTTACCGGCCCTGATCCGGGCACCACCATCGCCAGGCGCACATTGGAGGCAACGTGTTTGCCCTTGACCACTTGCGCGGCCGCGCGCAGGTCCTCGATTCTCGAGTTGGTGCACGAACCGATGAACACCTTGTCGATGCGGATATCGGAAGCCGCCATGTTCGGCTCCAGTCCCATATAAGCCAGTGCGCGCTCCATGCCTTCGCGGCGCACTTCGTCCTTTTCTTTCTCCGGGTCCGGCACGCGTCCGTCGACCGGAATCACCATCTCCGGCGAAGTTCCCCAGGTCACCTGCGGCTTGATGGCAGGGGCATTAAGCCGAACCACCAGATCAAAGGACGCTTCTTCGTCACTTTTCAAAGTCCGCCAGTATTTAACGGCGCGATCCCACATGGCGCCCTGCGGCGCGAACGCGCGCCCTTTCAGATAACTTATGGTGGTGTCGTCAACGGCCACCATGCCCGCGCGGGCGCCAGCTTCGATGGCCATGTTGCACAAGGTCATGCGCCCTTCCATGGAAAGCGCGCGCACCGCGCTTCCGCCGAATTCGATGGCGTAGCCGGTTCCACCCGCGGTGCCGATCTGGCCGATCAGGGCCAACGCAATATCCTTGGCACTGACGCCGCGGCCGAGGTTGCCTTCGACCAGCACCAGCATGTTTTTCATTTTCTTCTGCACCAGGCACTGGGTCGCCATCACATGCTCGACTTCCGAGGTACCGATGCCATGCGCAAGACAGGCAAAGGCGCCATGCGTGCTGGTATGCGAGTCACCGCACACCACGGTCATGCCCGGCAATGTCGCGCCCTGCTCCGGGCCGATCACATGAACAATGCCCTGGCGCCGGTCAAGAAACGGGAAATATGCCTTGGCGCCGAATTCCTTGATATTGGCGTCGAGCGTTTCCACCTGCAGGCGCGAGATCGGGTCTTCAATGCCCTTGTCCCAATCCGTTGTCGGCGTGTTGTGGTCCGCTGTAGCCACGACCGACTCCACGCGCCACGGTTTGCGGTGCGCGAGTTTCAGTCCCTCGAACGCCTGCGGGCTGGTCACTTCGTGAACGAGGTGACGGTCAATATAAATGAGCGCCGTACCGTCCGGTTCGGAGCGAACCACGTGGCTGTCCCAAAGTTTGTCGTAAAGAGTCTGGGCCATCGAATTTACAAGTGAAAACGGTTTTAGTTTATTTCGGCTTTGAAGAATCGGCCTTGAATGAACCGATCCTGAGCAAATCAGTGCTTCGGGCCATTCGGGAAAACCGAAATTATGACATAGGGCGCCCGAAAATCCGCTGCATCCAGAGCATGCGCCGCCGCGTCACTGGAATTGCGGCAGGCTTTTTCGCACCGCCAGCAGCCCGATCAGGGCCGCCGCCGCTGACAGGGAAAAGGTCATGGCTCCGCCGAGGCTCTCCCAGGCATATCCGGCTGCCAGCGTGCCGAGTGCCCCGCCGGCGCCGTAACCCAGACTCGAATACAACGCCTGGCCGCGCGACTGCAACTCGCCGGAAAAGACGCGATGGGTGGCCGCCACACCGGCGGCGTGAAACGCACCGAAGGTCATCGCATGCATCAACTGCGCAATCAGCAACACCGGCAGGCTGCCCACGCCCCAGGCAATCATCAGAAAACGCACGACTGCAAAACTGAAGCAGGCAACCAGAATCTGTTCGAGCCGCCAGCGACGCATCAACTGTGGCAGCCAGAAAAACAGCACGATTTCCGCGACCACTCCGAGCGCCCACAACCAGCCGATTGCCGTTTTCGAATAACCGGCATCGACCAGGTAGATCGAATAAAACGTGTTGTAAGGCGCGTGCGCGACCTGCATCAGGAAAAACCCGCCGATCATGCCCACCACACCAGGCTTGAGCAGTGCGACCCGCAGCGAACCTTTTTCTTCCTCTTGCAACTTTTTCGTTCGATCACGCGGCAGGGCAAACACCGTCATTGCCGTCAGCGCCAGCAGCACCAGCAACACGTATTCGAGCATGCCAACGCCCCAGGCATCGAACAGATAGCCGCCGCACACCACAACCACGATAAAGCCGATCGACCCCCATAGGCGTATCCGTCCGTACGCGCCCATGCGCGCACGCAACACGTTCATGGTGCTGGCTTCCACCAGCGGCAACAGTCCGGCCCAGAACAGGCTCCAGACAATCAGCAGGCAGAGCATGCCAACAAAGCCCGGATGCAACAGCAGGCCCGCGGCGATAAACGGCGCGACAAAAGCGACAATTCGCTGAATGCGCCCGCGCGCGCGGTAGCGGTCAGCGAGCCAGCCCCAGAAATTGGGCACGA
The DNA here is from genome assembly GCA_050050435.1 of Burkholderiales bacterium. Lineage (GTDB taxonomy): Bacteria > Pseudomonadota > Gammaproteobacteria > Burkholderiales > Eutrophovitaceae > SG8-40. The sequence continues at coordinate 26,557 of JASFUE010000004.1, forward strand.
AGATCCGCGCCACCGGCCCCACTGCCATAAGAATGGCGATGCGCAGCGGGTCGAAGCCGCGGTCTTGCAGGTACAACGCAAAGAACGGCCCGTAGGCACCGACAAACGCGAAATACCAGAGATAAAAATTGGAAAGACGGAAAAACGCGGAAGCACGGGTCATGGGTTGGCACGCCGGCAAGTCACGTTGTCACGCTCCGCCAGCCGCAGCGGCGGCGTCAGGCTTCGTCGGCGTCCGGATTTTCCAGCGAATCGGTCGCACGCAGCCGCCCGATGGCCTCTTGGGAGGCCTGTGCCGGAATCTCCGGCGTGCCGGTTTCCACGTCCGCGTTCTGCGCGCGATGCCGTAATGCGTGATCGGCAAGCACCAGTGCCAGCATTGCTTCCGCAATCGGTGTTGCGCGAATGCCCACGCACGGATCATGTCGTCCGTGCGTGTTCACGATCACCGGCTTGCCCTGTTTGTCGATGGAGCGCCGGTCCAGACGAATGCTCGAAGTCGGCTTGACTGCAATGCTGGCAATGATGTCCTGCCCTGTGGAGATACCACCGAGCACGCCACCGGCGTTGTTGCTGAGAAAACCGTCCGGTGACATTTCGTCGCTATGCTCGGTTCCCTTCTGGGCAATTGCCGCGAAACCGGCGCCGATTTCCACGCCTTTGACAGCATTGATCCCCATCAACGCCGCTGCAATCTCCGCATCGAGCTTGTCGAACACCGGCTCGCCCCAGCCCACCGGCACACCCGAGGCGACAACCGTGATCTTCGCGCCGCATGAGTCACCGGATTTGCGCAACCGGTCCATGAACGTTTCCAGATCGTCGACCACATCCGGGTCGGGCGCGAAGAACGGATTCTGGCCAACGTGCTCCCAACCCTTGAACGAGAGTTCAATCGGCCCGAGTTGCGACATGTAACCGCGGATGCTTACGCCGTAACGCTCTGCAAGCCACTTGCGCGCAACCGCACCGGCGGCAACACGTACTGCCGTTTCGCGTGCCGACTGCCGTCCGCCGCCGCGATAGTCACGGATGCCGTATTTCTGCCAGTAGGTGTAGTCGGCGTGACCAGGCCGGAACGAGGTGGCGATGTTCGAATAATCCTTCGAACGCTGATCGACGTTGCGGATCAACAAGCCGATCGGCGTGCCGGTGGTCTTGCCCTCGAAAACACCGGAAAGAATCTCGACACTGTCCGGCTCGCGCCGCTGAGTGACGTGGCGCGAGGTGCCGGGCCGACGCCGGTCAAGATCATGCTGTATGTCGGCTTCCGACAATTCCAGCCCCGGTGGACAGCCATCCACCACGCAGCCGATCGCCGGACCGTGGCTTTCGCCAAACGAGGTCACAGTAAATAGCTTTCCGAGGGTGTTGCCAGACATGATGGAACTCTTTGAATTAACGCGAGAAGTGTAGCACACGGCACCGCCTTTCCAGCGCTCATGATCAACAGTGGCAGCAAATTAATTTAAACTCACATTCAGCCTTCGCCCCCAGGATGCGCTGAGAAGCGTAGCGAGCGACTCGAGTGCAAGGAGCCGCGCAGCGCGGGACATGACATACCTGGCAGGTAGGCGAGGACCAAGCGAGCACGCGACACCGCAATCGAGTTGCGCAGTCGCTTTTCTTACAGGCAGGCAGTTCAATTCACGCCAGGTTTAAATCAAATGCGCCAATATCTCGACCAAATGCAAACCATCCTCGACACCGGCGCCGAAAAGAGTGATCGCACGGGCACCGGCACGCTGAGCCTGTTCGGCGCGCAACTGCGGTTCGAGCTGCAGCAAGGCTTTCCGTTGCTCACCACCAAGAAGGTCCACCTCAAGTCCATCATTCATGAATTGTTGTGGTTCCTCGCCGGTGAAACCAATATCGCCTACCTGAAAAAGAACGGCGTCACCATCTGGGACGAATGGGCTGACGAAAAAGGCGAGCTCGGTCCGGTCTACGGCTATCAGTGGCGATCCTGGCCGACACCAAACGGAGGGCACATCGACCAGATCAGCAACGTGCTTGCACAGATTCGCCACAATCCGGACTCGCGGCGGCTGATTGTCTCGGCGTGGAACGTAGCCGACATCGACCGCATGGCGCTTGCACCCTGCCACGCCTTTTTTCAGTTCTACGTGGTCGACGGCAAACTGTCCTGCCAGTTGTATCAGCGCAGTGCGGACTTCTTCCTCGGCGTGCCGTTCAACATCGCTTCCTACGCCTTGCTTACCATGATGGTGGCGCAGGTATGCGGGCTCAAACCCGGTGACTTCGTCCATACCTTTGGCGACTGCCATCTCTACCTGAACCATCTCGACCAGGCACGCGAGCAACTGTCGCGACAACCCCGGGTGTTGCCACGCATGGTGATCAATCCCGAAGTCAGCAATCTGTTCGACTTCAAATACGACGACTTCAACCTGGTTGGATACGACCCGCACCCCGCGATCAAGGCGCCGGTGGCGGTGTGACCGCCGGGGCGCAAACACCAAAAGAACACAAGCCGGACATTGTTCTGATCGTGGCAATGGCGCGCAACCGCGTCATTGGCAAGGATGGCGAGTTGCCGTGGCGGCTGTCGGCCGACCTGAAACGATTCCGCGCGCTAACCATGGGTCATCCCATCATCATGGGACGCAAGACCTATGACTCGATCGGGCGCGCCTTGCCTGGACGGCGCAACATCGTCATCAGCCGCAACGCGCAACTCGTTATTGAAGGCGTGGAAACGGCAACGTCGCTGCAAACAGCACTGGAACAGGTTGCCGATGCCGATCAGGCTTTTGTCATCGGTGGCGAGCAGATCTACCGCATGGCATTGCCACTGGCCGACCGTATCGAACTCACGCTGATCTATCAGGACTTCGAAGGCGATGCGCTGTTTCCGCAAATCGACATGGGCCAGTGGACCGAGTCATTCACCGAAGCACACGAAGATGCCGAAGCCGGACTGCGCTACCGCTTTATCACGCTCGATCGCGCCACCAGGGCATAGCCACTCAAACAATCAAAGCGGGCCAACAACAAAAAAGCGGAAGACACTGTCTTCCGCCCTTTTTATTACAGCACATCGATTCAGCGACTAGACCAGTCGGATATCCGGCAACGGGAAACCGTTGAACCTGCTCGCGTACGCCGTCGTGTAGGCGCCCGCATTAGGCAGGTAGATGAAATCGTCGTCGCGCAGATCGCCCGGGAGCATCTGGTCCTTCATCAACACATCAACGGAGTCGCAGCTCGGGCCGGCCACGTGCCAGCGCACCGGTGAACCCTTGCGGTCGGTTTCGATGTCATACTGCAAGCCCTGGGTGCTTTCCAGCAGCCCGCCGAACATGCCGGCATCGAGGTAGAGCCAGCGCTCGTCACCGCGTTGCGTGGTGCCGATCACCCGGCAGACAAAGTAGGCCGAATCCGAAACCAGGTAACGGCCCGGCTCCGCCATCACGCGGATGCTTTCGTCGATATCGGCAATCGACTCGTTGACCACGTCGCCAATCACCTCGACCGAAGGAATCGGTTTGGTCAGGCGAACCGGAAATCCGCCACCGATGTTGAGCAGCGTCGGCACCAGACCCTTGAGGCGCATGGTGGAGAAAATACGCTTGGCGTTTTCAATGGCCACGCGCCAGTTCCCGGCGTTGCGGCATTGCGAGCCAACGTGAAACGTGACGCCGGCAAGGTCGGCACCGAGTTCGACGGCGACATCGATCATCCCTTCCACGTCGCGCATTTTCGCACCGAACTTGCCCGACAAGGGCCAGTCGCTGCCGATGTTCGGCGTATCGATGCGCAAGTACAGTTTTGATTGCGGCGCAATCGAATGGATCTTGCGCAACTCCTCTACGCTGTCAAAAGAAAACCAGACAACGCCTTTTGCCGCGGCGTACTCAATATACTGACGCGCCTTGACCGGATTGCTGTAATGCACCTTGGCAGGGTCGACGCCCAACGAGATCAGCAAATCGAGTTCGGCCGGCGAGGCAATCTCGAAGCCGGCGCCCTCCTCGACCAGAATCTGTACGACACGCGGATCGGGATTGGCCTTGACTGCGTAGTGGGCATGCACCCGCGGCATGGCGGCGCGAAAGCGGCGGTACTTCTGGCGGATGATCTCCGGATCGATCAGCAGGAACGGGCGCTCATAGCCCGCCTCGAGCGCACGCTGCACGTGCGCGAAATCAAGACGCGGCTCAGGGTGCGTGTCGAAATACTTGTCGAAATCGGGTTGCGCGTTGAGCGCGGAATGCGTGGTCATCGATTCACTATCCTCAGGGCAAACTACTACAAACGTTCAATCAGCCTGCAATGTTGCTGCGTGCCGAACCTTGCATCTGTCCTGTCATGATGACCCCCTTTCGTTGAGAGAAAGCCGGCCTAACTCACAGACCGGAAAGGGAAAACCCGTGAAAAAGAAACCGCGCATTATAGGCCCCCCTGCGCAGGAATCAAGCCCAGGGGGCAAATATTCTTCCAGCCCTCCGGGCTACATCCGCGGCAGGGTCACGCCTGCCTGTTTCTGGTATTTCCCGCCCCGGTCGCGGTACGAGGTCTCGCACACGTCGTCCGGCGCGCACTGGAAGAACACCACCTGGGCCACACCCTCGTTGGCGTAGACCTTGGCCGGCAGCGGGGTGGTGTTGGAGAACTCCAGCGTCACATACCCCTCCCACTCCGGTTCGAACGGAGTCACGTTCACAATGATTCCGCAACGTGCATACGTCGATTTCCCGAGGCAGATAGTCAGCACGTCGCGCGGGATGCGGAAGTACTCCACGGTGCGCGCCAGCGCAAACGAATTGGGCGGGATGATGCAGACCTCGCCCTTGAAGTCGACAAAGGAGCCGGCGTCAAATTCCTTCGGATCGACGATGGTCGAATTGATATTGGTGAAGATCTTGAACTCGTCCGAGCAGCGGATATCGTAGCCGTAACTGGACGTGCCGAACGAGACCACACGCTGGCCATTGACCTCCTTGATTTGCCCCGGCTCGAACGGCTCGATCATCTGCTGCTCTTGCGCCATACGGCGAATCCACCGATCGGACTTGACTGTCATTTCTGCTCCTAGCAGTTCCTATTTTCCAATTTAGCCCCGCTTGCGGGGAACGGGCTACCGGGCCGGCAGTTTAACGAAAAAGCGTTACGCGCACGCCGCACCTACCGGGGAATGCAAAGCGGGAGCAGGCGGTTGAAAACCGTCGCGAGCGGTCTTCAGCCGGGCGCACCCGGCTTGGAAAGACCCAGTGTGCAGGAACCGCAAAATCGCACCGGCAGTTTCTCGAAAAAGCGTCACGCGCAGCTCAAGTGCAAGGAGCCGCGCAGCGAGGGACGAAACATACCAAGGCAGGTAGGCGAGGACCGAGCGAGCACGCGACACAGCAATTGACCGGTTCATTTAAAACGGCGCAGTAGCTTTTTCAAGTGTTCTGGACAACGATCTTGGGAAATGCCGCCCCATAATCCTTCTTCTGCATGGCGATCTTGGCGGCCGCCTTGCGCGCCACTGCCTTGTATATCTGGCTGGCGCTGCCATCGGGCTCCGCGACCAGCGTCGGCTTGCCCGAATCGGCCTGCTCGCGGATGCGAATGTCCAGCGGCAACTGACCGAGCACGTCGACGCCGTACTCACCGGACATGCGCTGCGCACCGCCTTCGCCGAAAATGTGTTCCTGATGCCCGCAGTTGGAGCACACGTGAATGCTCATGTTCTCCACCAGCCCGAGGATGGGGACGTTTACCTTCTCGAACATCTTCAGCGCCTTGCGCGCATCGATCAGTGAAATATCCTGCGGCGTGGTCACGATCAGCGCACCGGTGACCGGCACTTTCTGCGACAGCGTCAATTGGATGTCGCCGGTGCCCGGCGGCAAGTCCACGATCAGGTAGTCGACCTCCTTCCACTGCGTGTCGCGCAACAACTGTTCGAGCGCCTGGGTGACCATCGGCCCGCGCCACACCATCGGCTGATCCACATCGACCAGCGCGCCGATCGTCATGGTCTGGATGCCATGCGCCAGCATCGGCTCGATGGTCTTGCCATCAACCGATTCGGGGCGCCCGGTCAGCCCCATCATCATCTGTTGCGACGGACCATATATATCTGCGTCCAGCAAACCGACTTGCGCGCCTTCGGCAGCCAGCGCCAGTGCCAGGTTGGCCGCCGTGGTCGACTTGCCCACGCCGCCTTTGCCCGAAGCGACGGCGATTACGTTCTTGATACCTGGCAGCAGCTTCAGGCCCGGCTGCACCATGTGAGCAACGATATTGGTCGAAACCGAAACGCTGACCTTGCCAACGCCCTGTAGCGCGCTCAATTTCTCGGTAAGCGATTGCCTGATCTGCTCGGCAACGCTCTTTGCAGGGTAGCCGAGCACGATCTGCACGTTGACATTGTCGCCATCCAGGCTGACCGACTTGACCTCCCCGCTCGCAACGTAATCGAGCTGGGTCGCCTCGTCGATCTGCTGTGCAAGTGCTTCGCGTATGCTTTGTTCAGTTTGTGCCACGTTAACCTTCCCTTTCCGGTGGCCGCCCATTCTAACGAAAAGCCCTGCCCCCGCACATGATTGCAAGCTATTGCGCCAAAACCCTTTTCGTAACGCGGGTGCTTGCCGGTCACAATGGCTGCAATCGTCCGCCAACCGCCGCTGGCACGCCCGGAGCAGGGACGCGCACTTGCGGCGGACTGTTAGAATTGCGCCTTTTCACCGCACTACCGTAATCGATGAAGCGCAGAATCCTTGTCACCTCTGCCCTGCCTTATGCCAATGGCAGCGTCCACCTCGGTCACCTGGTTGAATACATCCAGACCGATATCTGGGTGCGCTTCCAGAAAATGCAGGGGCACGAGGTCCACTATGTGTGCGCCGACGATACCCACGGCACGCCGATCATGCTGCGCGCCGAATCCGAAGGCATCAGCCCGGACC